>SKIG01000007.1 GCA_007116535.1 Psychroflexus sp. | reverse complement strand
TCGCTATTACAATGGCAAGAGTGAGGGTAATATTTATAGTTTTGATTCTAAATTTGCAAAATACAGAGAAACTACCAATCAAATTGATTTTGGCGCCCAATGGGCAGAAGCTAGAAGTCAAAGTAGAAACAGAAAAAATAGCTCCATTAATAAGCGTGTTATTTTAATAGCCTTAATCTTAGCATTTATTTTCTTTTGGATGCTTGATTTCGATTTAACCTTATTTACCAAACAACGATAATGAGTAATTTGATTCAATTACTTCCTGATCATGTTGCCAATCAAATAGCTGCGGGAGAGGTGGTTCAACGCCCTGCTTCGGTAGTGAAAGAATTGCTTGAAAACAGTATAGATGCAGGTGCAACAAGTATTACGCTGATTGCAAAGGATGCAGGAAAGACTCTTTTGCAAATTGTTGATGATGGAAAAGGAATGGGCGTAACTGATGCTCGCTTGTGTTTCGAAAGGCACGCCACTTCAAAAATTACCAAAGCAGAAGATTTATTCAATTTGCATACCAAAGGTTTTCGAGGCGAAGCTTTGGCTTCTATCGCTGCGGTAGCTCAATTAGAAATGAAAACCAAAACCGAAGAAGACGAGCTTGGAACTGAAATTCATATCGAAGGGAGCGAAGTGAAAAAGCAAGAGCCTTGTGTTTGCCCAAAAGGAACGAGCATTGCAGTAAAGAATCTGTTTTTTAATATTCCGGCGCGAAGAAACTTCCTCAAATCCGCTAATGTTGAAATGCGGCATATAATAGACGAGTTTCAACGTGTGGCATTAGCGCATCCAAGTATTGGTTTTAAACTTATTCATAACGGCGGAGAATTATTCCACTTGCTACCTTCCAATTTGCGTCAGCGTATTGTTGCTATCATGGGAGGGAAGACCAATGAAAAATTAGTGCCAATAGAAGAAGAAACTGAAATTTTGAGTATCCAAGGCTTTGTGTTTAAGCCTTCTTACGCAAAACGGACCCGAGGAGAACAATTTTTCTTTGTCAACGATCGCTTCATTAAAAATTCATACTTACATCACGCCGTTGCTGCTGCTTTTGAAGGCTTGCTTCATGACAAAGCTATACCATCTTATTTTTTGTATTTGCAGGTAGATACAAAAACATTGGATATCAATATCCATCCTACGAAAACAGAAATTAAGTTTGAAGACGAGCACAGTATTTATCAGATTTTGAGAAGTGCCATCAAGCATAGCTTAGGTCAATTTCAAGTAGTGTCAAGTTTAGATTTTGATAGTGATACAAGCTTAGATCCAAGTTATGAGCAGACTAAACATGCAGCTAAACGTCCAAGTATCGAACTAGATAGGAATTTTAACCCCTTTAAAAGGAACGAGGATTTCAATCCATTTGATACGGAGACTAAAAATAAAAATTTTTCTTCTTTTTCAACTGAAAAACCTAGCCACTCACAAAAGCAAGCGTGGGAAAATATGTATGCTTCTTCGCTAGAGCAAAGCAAGCATATTTCATTTCAACCTAAAGAAGAATCACTTGAAAATCATGTTGAAGTCGAAAGTGATTTGGTGAATGGTAGCTTATTCGATGACGATGAAATATCAGGTAATGCAGAAACTTTTCAGTTACAGAGAAAATATATCGTTACCAAGCTGAAATCAGGCTTAGTAATTATCGATCAGCAACGAGCTCATTTTAGAATTAAATATGAAGAACTATTAGCGCAACTAAAAGATACTCCTTCATTGAGTCAACAATTAATTTTTCCTTACCTGATGGAGTTCGATGTCAAGTCTTTTGAAACGTTAGCGCAATTTAAAAATGAATTAGTTTTAATTGGTTTTGGTTTTGAAACTTTTTCAGCTGAAGAAGTAAAAATTAAAGGGATTCCAAGTTATTTGAAAGAACACGAAATGGAGGCTTTGTTCGATAAATTGATAGCAGATTTTGAGATGGAAATTCCTTCAGAAGAAAATGAGTTTCTACATTCATTTGCGCTTTCTGTTGCTAAGTCAGTTGGTTTAAAGAACGGGCAATTACTCAAAAATGCCGAGCAAATGAATTTAATTAGTCGATTATTTTCTTGTAAAGAACCCTTAAAAACACCCGATAATAAACTAATATTTCAGACTTTTACAGCCGATGATTTGGCCTTAAAATTTCAATCGTAATGGGAGGAAGAATTTCCGATACCGTAAAGGTTTTATTGATATCTAACATTCTGTTCTTCTTTGGAAGTCAGATGATTGGCGATTATGCATACAAAATGTTTGCTCTTTGGTTTCCTGAAAACCCAAACTTTAAAGTGTGGCAACTTATCACGCATATGTTTATGCATGGAGACTTCAGCCATATACTTTTCAATATGTTCGGCTTGTTTATTTTTGGGACGGTTTTAGAAAATTCGATAGGTAAAAACAAATTTATCTATTTGTACATAACCGCGGGACTCGGTGCTGCTGCATTGCAAGTTTTATTCAGTTATATTGGTTATTTGTCGGCATACGAAGCTTATGTTGAGCTTGGGTATACCTCTGAACAAATTTCTCAAGCGCTTCAATTTGCGAGAGAAACAGGGAAAATAAGGTATGATCCTATACCTTTGGAAACAGCAAAACAGCTTGCCAATAATTTTGGTACTCCTATGGTTGGAGCTTCAGGGGCTTTGTTTGGCGTATTAGCTGCTTTTGCGTTGCTGTATCCAAACCTGCCTTTGTATTTTATTTTTGTTCCTATACCCATCAAGGCGAAGTATTTAATTGGGGGTTATTTTTTGATTAATGTATATTCAGCAATTTCAGGAGATACTATCTTAGGACCATCTAACACGGCTTACTGGGCGCATATTGGCGGAGCAGTAGTTGGTTTTATTATGATGTGGTTTTGGAAGAAAAACATGAATAGTTTTAATAGGTGGAATTAATAGCATGATAATTAGTTGTTTTAAGGTGTTTAAAGTAAATTTTAGCAATGAGTAATTGGCAGCAAAACTTACGGTATAAATACGCCATGGCGAGTGTCATGGAAAAAATAATTGTACTCAATGTACTCTTATTTGTTCTTACAATTCTTTCGGGAACCCTGGGCTTTCTTTTCAATATAAAAGGCGATTTCTGGGTAGAATGGTTGGTTTTTCCAAAGGATTTATCTGATTTGTTATGGAAGCCTTGGTCTATTGTTAGCTATGCATTTATGCATGCAGGGTTTTTCCACTTATTGTTCAATATGTGGATACTTTATTTTGCAGGTAGATTTTTCTTAGATTATTTTTCTCCCAAAAAATTTCTCAATTACTACCTATTAGGAGCAATTTCTGGCGCCTTGATTTTTATGTTGAGCTATAATTTATTTCCTGCCTTCCAAGGAATTGGAAAATCACATTTAATTGGTGCGTCTGCATCGGTTATGGCAATACTTGTAGGGATTGCAACAAGAGTACCTAATATGCAAATCCGATTGTTTCTTTTAGGAAATGTAAAGTTGTGGAATATTGCAGCAGTATTTGTTTTTCTTGACTTTGTTCGTATTCCACTAGGAAACGCAGGCGGACATTTAGCTCACTTAGGAGGTGCTTTCCTTGGTTACTTCTATAGTACCCAATTAGCAAAAGGCAATGATATAGGTGCAGGTTTCGAACGATTTGTCGATAGTCTCGTGGCAATGTTTTCGTTTTCGAGCTCTTCAAAATCAACTTCTAGAAAGTCTAATATGCGAACGGTTCATAAAAAAAGACCTTCAAACTCTACTGCAAAAACTAGTGTTTCAAAAGACGAAAAGCAAAAGAAAATCGATGCTATTCTAGATAAAATAAGCAAGAGTGGTTACGACAGTCTTTCTAAAGAAGAAAAAGATTTCTTATTCAATGCAGGTAAAGATATTTAGCTTAATTTAGTAAGGATAGAAAAAGTTTATGACCTGTATACTATGAAAAAACTAAGTTGGATAGATAAACTAATTTACTTTTTTAATGCGGTTTTTGCTGTCTTACTTCTTTTTTCATTTTTACTTCCTTATATCTCTCCGATTATTTTTCCTATCGTTTCTTTGCTGAATTTTGGAATACCTGTTTTAATTATTGTTAATTTTCTTTTTTTCTTGTATTGGTTGGTAAAAGCTAAGCTTCATTTTTTGCTATCTCTTTTATCCCTATTAATTGGCTTCAACTATATTACTTCCATTTATGAATTTTCAAAAAAAGAGCCTTTTGATGAAAAAAAGATAATCAGATTGATGTCATATAATGTACATCATTTTTTTGGTCCTAGAGAGCATTCAAATGACAATCATGTTGCCAATATTGAAGCATTTATAAGAAAAGAAAAGCCTGATATACTCATAATGCAAGACTATTCCCACGATAAAAATTTAAAGTTAATAGACGCTTACCCATTTGTATATTTAGAAGGAAAGCGTGCTGATAGTAAAAATTCACTCATAATATATTCTTCATTTCCAATTATTAAGAAGCACAATTTTAATTTCCCTAAATCGAGTAATAATGCTATTTTTGCTGATATTGTAGTAAAAGGAGACACTTTACGATTGTTTAATATTCATTTTCAGTCGCTTCAAATCAATCCTAATATAAAAGAACTTCAAGAATCTGATAAAGAAAAATTAGCAAATCGGTTAGGAGAAAGTTTCAGAAAGCAAGTCGACCAATTAGCGCTTATAAAACCGCATATTGAAAATAGTCCTTATCCTGTAATTGTTGCGGGAGACTTCAATAATACTGCTTTTTCGTATTTATATAAAGAACTTTCAAGCTTAGGTTTGGTGGATGCTTTTTCAGAAAAAGGAAGGGGATTTGGTAAAACTTACGACTTCGACTTTATTCCTATTCGAATAGATTTTTCATTGTTTTCTGAAGAAGATTTCAAAATACATGATTTTATCAACTATGAAGTTGAATATTCAGATCATTATCCTATAAAGACTATTTTTGAGATAAAATAATTTACTCAGGAATCCACAAGTGTTTTTTGAAATCAATAATTTGGTTGTCAACTACTTTTACCCCCTCTTCTTCTAATAACTGTTGCATTGCGTTTAGTCCTGAAAAGTGGTGTTTTCCTGTAAGCACACCGTTTCTGTTGACAACTCTGTGCGCGGGGACGTCGTCCAAGCTGTGTGCAGCGTTCATAGCATAGCCTACTGTACGAGCACTTTTCGCAGCGCCAATAGATTTTGCAATTGCACCGTAAGTAGTTACTTTTCCGTAAGGAATTTTTCTAACGACTTCGTAAACACGATTAAAAAAATCAGAGTTTTCTTTGCTCATAGTTAAGTTAACTTCGTTATCAAAATTAAACAAAACATTGATAGTAAAAAAAAAAAAAATGAATTTCACCAAAAAAGAAACATACAAATTGAAAATTTAAAAATTAATAGAAATGGGATTTATCCCGTTTACAACGTACACCAAATTAAACCCGACTTATGTAGTAGAAGGTAAAGAATGAGCCAAACTACCTACATTTAGTCGGGTTAACCTCCGAATAAAAGAAATTTTACTTTCGTGTTTATTCGAGAGTTCTCGGTTCTGTAATTTAATTCATTAAAATGAATTAAAACAGAAACGGAACCCGATTTAGTAAATCACCATGAGGGTGATTTGTAAAATCGACCGAATGGATTGATTTACTTAGTCGTTTATTCATTTGAAGATATTCTAATGAATAATTTGGGTAAAATGGCTTTAGCCAAAAACG
>SKIG01000150.1 GCA_007116535.1 Psychroflexus sp. | reverse complement strand
TGCGTGTTTTTTTTGTTTACAATGTATTGAATTGTTTCTTAGCTGATGTTTGTCATTTTATAAACTTTTCAATTACAACATCTTTGCATCACTAATTGCAAAGTATAAATGAAGACAAACTGTTATCATTGTGGAGATGAATGTAAAACTTTAGACATTAAAGTTGAAGAAAAGAACTTTTGTTGTAGTGGGTGCAAAACTGTTTATCAAATTTTTGAAGAAAACAATTTAACTTGCTACTACGATATGCAGTCTTCTCCAGGCGCAACACCTCCTGATTTAGAAGGACGTTTCGATTATCTAGAAAATGAAGAAATTGTTGAAAAACTTATTGACTTTACAGATGATAGTACAACAATAGTTAATTTTTATATTCCGCATATTCATTGTTCTTCATGCATTTGGATACTTGAGAACCTTCAAAAATTAAATAAAGCAATTGTCCATTCAGATGTCAATTTTCCTGAGAAAACAGTTCGTATTACCTTTTCTAAACAAAAAACTAATCTAAAAGAATTAGTCACTCTTTTAGCATCCATTGGTTACGAACCTTACATTAGTTTAGAAGACTTTTCAAAAAAAGAAAAAGAAGTTGACAGAAGCTTAATTTATAAAATTGGAATCGCAGGATTTGCTTTTGGAAATGTAATGTTTCTCTCTTTTCCTGAATACTTTGAAGTCTCGGAATATTGGTTAGATCAGTACAAGCCAATTTTTAGGTGGTTAATGTTTGCCTTTTCGATTCCTGTTGTTTTTTATTCGGGTCAGGACTACTTTATTTCTGCCTATAAAGGACTTAAGACAAAACTCTTAAATATTGATATACCTATTGCTTTGGGTATTTTTGTTCTTTTTGTAAGGAGTTCAGTTGAAATAATTTTCGATTTAGGTACCGGTTTTTTTGATAGTCTAACAGGATTAGTTTTTTTCTTGTTGTTAGGTAAATTCGTTCAACAGAAAACTTATAATTTTCTTTCATTTGAACGTGATTACAAGTCTTATTTCCCTATCGGAGTAACTGTTATTCAAGATGATGGAAAGGAAAATAACCTTCCGATTTATAAAGTAAACAAAGGTGATAGAGTTTTGATAAGAAGTGGCGAACTAATTCCTGTAGATGGAATTCTAGTAGAAGGGAGTGCTAATTTAGATTATAGTTTTGTTACAGGAGAGTCGCGCTTGATTGAAAAATCAATGGGTCAAAAAGTCTATGCCGGTGGTAAACAAAACGGTGGTATTATCGAGCTTATAGTCGAAAAGTCAGTAGAGCAAAGCTACTTAACACAATTATGGAGTAAAGAAGCTTTTAGTAAGAAAAAAGAAGAGCAATTTCAAACCTTAATCAATCGCATTAGTAAACATTTTACTTTTGCCGTTTTAAGCATTGCTTTTGTAGCAACATCTTATTGGTTAATTGTAGATTCAAGCTTGGCGCTTAATGTATTAACTGCAGTGTTAATTATCGCTTGCCCATGTGCTATTGCACTTGCAACTCCTTTTACCATGGGTAACTTACTTCGTATTTTTGGACAAAAAGGTTTTTATTTAAAAGATGCTGCAATATTAGAAAAACTAGCTGATGTAAGTACCTTTGTATTCGACAAAACAGGAACACTTACTACCACAAAAGATGCTTTAATATCTTATGAAGGAATAGAATTAACCGAAGATGAAGCAGGGGTTTTAAAGACAAGTTTACGAAACTCTAATCATCCACTGAGTAGAAAATTATACGATTTTTTACAATCAGAGAATATTCTGCCACTTGAAGATTTTGAAGAGCATGTAGGGAAAGGAATCGAAGCTTCAACACAAGACCAACGCTTAAAAATAGGTTCAGCTACGTTTGTCAATGCTACTGAAAAAGCTAGCGAAGAAACCGCTGTACATGTCTCAAAAAATGATGTTTATAAGGGTAAATTTGTTTTCAACTCAACCTATCGGGAAGGTATTTGGAAAATGCTTCACCAATTAAAGAAGCAATATCAATTATTGGTTCTTTCGGGAGATAATGAAGGGGAGAGGCAACAGCTAGAAACACATTTACCAATTGGAACGTCGATGTTTTTTAAACAAAAACCTGCCGATAAGTTAGAAAAAATTGAGGCTTTGCAAATTGCAGGAGACAAAGTTGTGATGGTTGGTGATGGACTTAATGATGCTGGAGCATTAGCGCAAAGTGACATAGGTATTGCAATTGCTGAAAATATTAATGTATTTACACCTGCTTGTGATGCCATTATGGATGCAAAGGTTTTGCCTAAACTAGACCAATTTGCAAGTGTAGCTCAAAAAGGAGTGAAAATTATTAGATGGGCTTTTCTGTTTTCATTTTTCTACAATGTTATTGGTTTATACTTCGCGGTAACAGGACAATTAATGCCTGTAATTGCAGCCATATTAATGCCGTTAAGCTCAGTTACAATAGTAGCATATACAAGTTTTGCTTCTCGTTGGGTAAGTAAAGATTTATAAATTACTTTAAACTTAAAGTTTAAGTAAGTTATTGTAACAACTTGTATTTCATATTATTGTAAAAGTATTATTTTTCAGAAGTCATCGTGTTAAACAACTGCTTCTTAGCACGTAAAGCACGAACTTTTAATGTGTTGATTGGCAAATCTAACTTTTCGGATATCGCTTGAAAACTTAGTTCTTCCAAGTACCTTAATTCGATAATTTCTCTGTATTGAAGTGGTAGATTTTGAATATGTTGCTGCAAGTCTTTGGTCTTTTGCTCTTCAATTAAGGAATCTTCAATAGAAGGCTGATTTCCGATGATTTTTGATTTTGTTTCTCTTTCAATTTGAGTTGTTGGGAGCTCTTTTTTTCGCATATAATCAATATGCTTATTCTTAGCAATTTGTACTATCCATGTAGAAAATTCATAGCTTTCATCAAACTGATCTATTTTATCAAAAGCTTTTGCAAAGGATTGAATGACAATCTCTTCTGTCAAATAAGCATCATTATTACATCGTTTAAACATAAATTGATACACAAAATCCCAATGCGAGTTGATCAAGTAATTAAAACCTGAAGTTTTGCCTGCTTTAGCGAGTTGAATGTGTTCTTTTACTTTTGGGTTTACTTCCATGAAGTAGTCTTCGTTTTACGGCTTGAAAATAATAAGATTAGATGAAACAAAAGGAGATTTAAATCTAAAATTGGTAATAAAAATTGAAGTCGTTGTTGCTGAAAGTGTTTCGTTGGTTTTTTCATTAGTTGAATGATTAAAAACCAAAGAATTAAAAATGAGAATAGGTGCAACCAATGAAAAAATATAGTCAATACTAGCAAACTTACTCCCCAAAAAAGTAAACGTAAAAGAGCGATTCCTGACAACAAATATTGATGAATAGGTTTGTAATGATAAGCGGTGGTCAAGTGTCTTGTCTTTTGTTTCCACCAATCTTTCCAAGTATTTGGAGCTTCAGAAATAGTAAAGGTCGCTTTAGAAAAGCACAGGCTTGTATTTTCTTTTGAAGCATTTGCTTGAATAAATAAGTCATCATCGCCAGAGGCAATGTGTTCATGTGCTTTAAATCCTTTATTTTCAATAAATACACTTTTTTTATAGCTCATATTTCTCCCAACTCCCATATAAGGAGAAAGGTTCATAGCAAAGCTTCCATACTGAAAAGCAGTGAGTAAAGTTTCGTACGCATGTACTTTATTTATCCAGCTTTCATTTTCATAGAATCCCCCATAACCAAGAACAATTGATTTCTCTTTTAAATGTGAAATCATGTACTTTATCCATTTATCGCTCACAGGTTTGCAATCTGCATCCGAAAAAAGTAAGTATTCTCCTAATGCAGCTTCTATACCTTTGGTAAGCGCTTTCTTTTTTGATGATGTTGAATTTTCCTTGAAATCAATAAATTTTAAATGCTTGTGTTTTTGTTGAAGATTTTCAATAAACAGTTTAGTATCATCCGTAGAATGATCATTGATTACAATAACTTCAAAATTGATATTTCCATTAAGAAAATAATTTTGCGAAAGAAAGAAGGTTAAATTTTTCTCTAGCTGAAGACGTTCGTTTTTAGCAGCTATCAAAACGCTTACAAATGGCTTAAATTCTGACAAAGTAGGAGTTGAGGACAAAGAGTTTTTCAGTCGGGTAATACCAAAAAAATAAAGCAGGTATACCAAAGATATACCTGCTTGTATACATAGCCAATTAGCTTCCATACTTAGGAAGCTTTTTGAACTTCATCTTTTTTGCAGTCTTGTTCATCAGGAAGTTTCCCGCAGAAACTGCATGATTCTCCATCTTTATTCAAAAAGGGACTTTGACTTGCACATGTTCCTGCAAATTTCCCATCTTTTTTACCCCAAATCTTGATAGCTATACCACCAAAAGCGAGTCCCAATAAAACGATACTGATTATAAATAATTCCATACTGCAAAAATAATAGATTTAAACTAATTAAGAGACTGATTAAGGCTTTTTTAGCGATTTCTATCACTAATCATTGTTAGTTTTCGACAAATATTCTACTAGCTTCTGAAAAGCTAATCCTCTATGTGAAATTTTATTTTTTTCTTCTGAACTTAATTCCGCAAAGGTTTGGTCATAGCCATCGGGAATAAAAATAGGGTCGTATCCAAAACCTTTTGTGCCTTTTTTTTGGGAGATGATTTGTCCTTTACAAATACCTTCAAACAACAATTCTTGAGTATCTGTTTTTAAGTAAATAACTGTTCTAAATTGAGCATTTCTATTTGTTTCTCCATGTAAATTCTCTAATAGTTTGTTCATATTCGCCTCTGCATTTTTTTCTTCTCCCGCATAACGAGCAGAAATAACTCCTGGTGCGCCGTCCAGGGCTTCTACTTCAAGGCCTGTATCATCCGCAAAACAAGAAATACCATAGGTGTTGAAAACGTAATTTGCCTTTATTTTAGCGTTATCTTCTAAAGTTAAACCATCTTCAATAATATCCTCCTTGCAACCGATGTCATACAATCCTTGTAGGTTTTTTCCATCCCCAAGCATTTCCTGTACTTCATTCAATTTATTGTGATTATGTGTCGCAAAAACTAGCTTTTTCATGTACTTAATTTTTTAAAACAAAATTAGGTTATTTGTTTACGTAATTCATGAAAAGAAGGGGGTTTTTGGAAAAACTGACTTAACTTAATAGATGAAATCAACGAATTGAAAATTCAAAAATTAATAGAAACGGGATTTATCCCGTTTCTAACATACACCAAATTAAATGGCTTTAGCCGAAAACTCTATATTTCTCAGGAATTTGGCTTAAGCTAAATTTTCTTCTCCAATTATTTAATCCCCAATTTAAAAATGGGGGCTATTCAATTGATTTAATTATTATTTGTACCGAAGCGCTTTGTTTGGATAATCTGTAACAATCGCATCAACATTCAAATTTACTAAACGTTCAAAATCGTTTTCTTCATTAACAGTCCAAGCAAAAACTTTGCAATCATTTATATGAGCTTGTTTAATTGTTTTAGGATCTATATACGAATGTTTGATGCCATAAAAATGTGGCTGAAAACCAAGTTCTTCCAAAGCTTTATCAAGATTATTATGTTCAATTAGGTAGCCTAATTTATAAGCAGGATAATATGATTTGAAATGTTGTAAAATTCGCTTGTCAAAACTTTGGATATAAACAGAATCTTCATTTACATACTTCCTGATTACTTCAACGACTAGTCGACTAAATCTTGAGGG
>SKIG01000086.1 GCA_007116535.1 Psychroflexus sp. | reverse complement strand
CACCTACTTTTTGCGGCAGTTGGTGCGGGAATGACTTGGGGAACCGCTTTGTATAAATTATAATTTTAAGGTATGTTAGAAGGTAAACGATTTTTAATCACAGGAATTGCTGATGAAGGTTCATTAGCTATGTATGTAGCTAAAAAAGTAATTGAATTTGGAGGTAGTGTAGTTTGTACAGGTTTAGGCGTTAGCAAACACCATCAACAGCTATCAGATAAAGCAAAAAACTTTCTGAACAAAACCTATGAAGATTTCCAAGTTTGTATCGAAAAAGAACTTGGAAAAGAAGCGCTCACGCGAATTATGGATGTGACTTTGGACGCTTCAATGGATGATTTTTGTGAAGAAATGAAAGGCAAGAACTTACACTTCGATGGTTTCTTACATGCCATTGCCATGGATAAAACCATACGCAATAAAGAAGTAAAACCTTTATTGGAAGTAAGTTTGCAGGAATTTTGTGAGACCATGGATGTTTCTGCTTATTCACTAATAAAAATAACCAAGAAACTAACCGACTACGAAATACTCAACCCAGGTGCTTCTATTTGCTCAATAAGCTATATTGCAGCTGCAAAAGTTACCTTCCATCCCTACCGAAATATCAGTATTGCAAAAGCAGCTTTGGAGCGAATTACCATCGAACTTGCCGATGAACTTGGTAGAAAAAATGGAACTCGTGTAAATTGTGTACGCTTTTCACCGTATATGGGAAGTAAGGCGGGTAATGCTACCTTGGAAGAGAAAGATGTAGATTATGCAGCAAAAATGAGCCCTCTAGGAAATGCAAATCCTGAGGATTTAGCATATGATGTGGTTAACCTTTTCCGTCCCGATGCAAGAATAACAGGTGAAATCAGACACATCGATGGGGGGTATCATATTATGGGGTAAAAGTCTTATCTATCAATTAATAAAGTACATGACATAAACTGATAATCGTTGAAAATGAAGTAATTCTAGAGTATTATTTTTTTTGTTGTGTACTAAAATAAATTGGTTTTATCTCATGACGCATAATCATGTCACCCTTTCAGGGTTTTGATCTGATATATCATTAGCGATTTATAATTATGTCATCCCTTCGGGATTGAATTATTTCACGAAATTTGAAATCAATAGCCCCGATTTTTAAATCAGGGCTAAAAAAAAATCGGGTATTAATGGCTTTAGCCAAATTCCTGAGAATTATAAGGTTTTCGGCTAAAGCCATTTTATTTGGCCTATGTTGTAAACGGGATAAATCCCGTTTCTATTAGTTTTTGAATTTTCAATTCGTTGATTTCATTTTTGATGAAATTCAATTTTTTGTCGTTTACTATGATAAATTAATTATCCTCAAGAACCACTTTTGATACACCCGATTCTTTGAAGACGTGGCATCTATCAACGCCTATTCGGTAAGCTTCATCGACAACTTTTTCATCATCTATAAAACCTAAAAATCTGAAATCTTCAACAGATAATGGCTCAAATAAATTGAATTCTGCATCTGTAAGGATAGGATAGTTATTTTCAAATAACACACCTTGTTCTAGTCGAAGTGTGTCTTGCGTTGCTTCTCGGATTGTGTAATAACCTGTAAGTTGCTCGCCTTCAATTTCTACCGTAATCATGGTGAAAATCATGTTACAAACAACCTCATTGTCGTCTTTGCATGAAAAAAGAGTTGAACTCGCTATAAACGTTAAAATAAAATACTTCAATATTTTTTTCATAAGTACAAAATTACCAAGAAAAAGTATTTATTTCAATATCATCCATAAGAAAGTCATCGTTTCTATCGAATGGCTTTGCGCCTTTTTCTTCATTTCTGTTTTTTCTCAATGAAATATCATAATTATCGGGAGTTCCTTGCATGCGTACATTGACATAACGAATGTTTCTATCTTCGTCTTTATAGATAACTTCATCTTCTTGCGTAGGATCTACTACCCTATTTCTTGAACCGAAAAGTTTTCGAGACGCAACTTGCGTAACCATTCTTAAAGGAATACGCATGTAGTAATCCATTTGCATATCAACACTTTGTTTTCCTGATAATTGCATAAATCCAAGCGAAGAATTGATTACCATATTTGGAATAATAATGTTTCCATCCTTCAACTGAAGTCGATTTTCTAAACTACCGAAAAAGACCTTATTCAAATTCTTATCATCAAAAAAACTTGCCATGGCATGTAGTGGTTCAAAATTCTCTAACATCCCATTTTTCAATGAGACGTCTATAGTCAAATCTGATTTTGCAACATTGGGTGTCAAATCAGGGTGCATTAATATTTTACCGCGGATTCTACCTGTCATAATACCATGCAAATTATCTGAAACAAGTTGATCTTGTCCAAAATTATCAAATTTGAACAAAAGCTTATCTACATCAACATCTTTCATTTTTAAATCGGTATGAAGGTAGATACTATCCTTATTAGATCCATTAAAATAACCTGTAAAACCAACCTTGCCGTTAGCTGCCTCCATAGACAGTTGATCTACATACACAAACTTGTCATCCTGAATGCTAATGCTTGTACTAAAGTTTTTAAGCTCGTATTTATGGTAATTCAATTTGCCTATTGAAGCATCAATTTTCATATTTCTAAAGGGTACTTCAAAAACATTGAACACGTCATCATGAACTACATCTTCACTTTCTTTAGGTTCTTCATAATTAGTTAACTCATCAATATCTAAATACGAAGCTTTAAAATTGAATACATCCCCCGCTTTTTTGAGGGTTTCTTCTTCGCCTAAATAAAAATTACCACTAGCTTTGAATTCAGACTTACCAAGTTTTCCTGCAAAATCATTAAAAGTGAGCTGCTTATCTTCAAAGTGAAGGTTTCCTTTAAATTTTTCAAATTTGAGCGGATGAATAGTCAGTTTTCCTTTAAACTCATCTATGTGAATATCTTGTGCTACAAGACTATCTCGATAGGTGAGTTCTATTTTTCCATTGGAACGCAATTGCGTTAGTTCCTCATCACGGTAGTCTTCAGGAACATAATTCTCTTCTCCGTAAGAAAATATATCTGCAAAACTTAACTTGTTAGAAGCCAATTTATAATCAAAATTAATTTTACCATTGGGTTGTTCTTTAAAAAGTAAGGTGTAATTGGCTAAATTTCCTGAAAATAAAATATCAGAATCATCTACCATTCCTTTGAATTCTCTGACTTTTATTTCATTTTCCGAAAAGTAGAGGTATGCAAAAAAATCATGCAGAGCATGAGGATAATTTTTCATTTTTGCATTGAATTCTTCTATATAGAAATCTCCAACAGGGAGATGCTCGGAAACTTGAAAAGTGTTAGCTTTTCCTTTGAATTTAAATTTAGCTGTAAAGTTGCTTACTTCTTCATCAAAAACTTCTTCTTGTTTGGATGTAATTTCAGTAAAATTGATAAACTTCGACCTAAACAAAAGGTCGACTTCTACATTTCGATTGGTTTGGTGAATCAAATCAGGGAGGTTGGTCAAACTTCCTTTAAAATAAAAATCAGATTCCCCTAAAGTGAATTCAAACAATTCAACTTCGGTGATTTTTGAATCAGCTTCTGCTCGAATTGATAGATTTTTTATAGGCAAATGAAAACTATCCGATTGAAAATTCAGATTATCTACACGAAGCTTGGTAAAATAAGATTGATTGAACTCCTCCAAGGCTCTTTCAGGATTTTCTAAGTCGATGATATCCTTGAAGTTCATCTGAAGTTGGACCTTACCTGTTAGATTGCGTAAATCATTCAAATTGAAGAATCCTGTCAAGAAATTCAAATCGAAATCTGAATCCAATTGCACATCTACCTGAGGTGATTCAAAGTTGCTGATGCTTAAATTTCCTGAGAAAATCCCTGCATCGGGTTTTGCAGAAAAGTTTTGAATTTTAATCTCCGAAGTACGCATGTGGTTATCTTCTCCATTAGAAAATGACCCTAGAAAGCTTAAATCAGTAAGTTGTTTATCTTTTTCAAAATTATCGAAAAATCCATTTTCACAACCAAATTTTGCTTCAACAGAAGGCGAATTATAATTGGTTGATTTGCCTTTGATAGCAGCTTCAAAAAAAACTTTCCCTTGATTTTCGTAAGCTTTTAAAGCTTCTCCAACTTCATTTGGTGCTAAGGAAAAAAATAAGTCAAAATTGTTACTTTTTCCTGTAAAAGTTAAATCCATATAGGCATCATCGGCTAAATCGATGCTTCCGGTCATATCGAAAACGCCTGTTTCTACAACTACATCTGCAGATGTAAAGTCTATAAAATCACTTGTCAAATTATATGAAAAATTGGTGTGAAACTCCATGTACTTTTGATTGACAAAAGTGGTATCACTCTTAGCTATGATACTGAAATATAATTCAGTATCCAACTGCATATCAAGTAAGTCTTGCTTGTAAGTAAGTCCTGTTTTAGCTTCCTGAATAGAAAAGTAGAGTTCTAAGGAATCACGAAGGTTTATTTTTCTCAATTGAATATCAACTAATTCAATTTTCTCTAAATTGAGATTGATTTTCTCTTCACTTTCCTCTTGAGGAGACTCTTCAATGCTTTGAATAGCATTAAGTATGTTGAAGTTATCTTCTTCGTCTTGCAAAATGGTAAGGTGGCCGTGTTTAAGCTTAATTGATTTTATATCATAATCTCCTCTAAGAATCGTCCATAAATCAAAGCCAACGTACAAATCATCTACTTGCATCATAGGCGATTTTGTTTTGTCTTTGTCTTCGTAAAAAACAAAATCCTTCAAATCTATGGAAATGTAAGGAAAATTTTCAAAGGGGGAAATAGCTACCTCTCCAATACTAAAATAACCTACATAGTTTTCACTAAAATCGTTTAAAATAGATTTGACAATACTGTCTTTTTTAATAAAAAGAACTCCAACTACAGAAGTAAAAATCAATAGTGGAATAAAAATGATTGCTGAAATTATTTTTATCTTTTTACGCATACTACTTAAATTTTTATAGCTCGATCAAAATTCTTAATTTCTTTAGCACCACCAAATATGTACACAATATCATCAATTTCTATGATGGTTTGTGGAGTAACACTAGAAATATATTTGTTACCACGTTTTATTGCAAGAACATTCACACGATAAGTAGTTGCCACCTCTGATTCTGCTAGTGGTTTTCCAACGATATTATTGTTGGAATGTTGTACGTGCAAGCTCGCAATTTCTTTATTTGGTATGTTAAATTGTTGAAAAGATTTGTCTTTGTTCAAGGGTTTTACGGAAGTAAGCATTTCGTAATTGGAAGAACGAAGGGATTTGACAATTTCAAATATTTTTTATTCTGTAACCAAGTACTGTTTGAGTACACGTGTAAATATTTCAATGGAAGTTTCAAATTCTTCAGGGATAACTTCATCGGCTCCCAAGCGCATATTTTCTTCGATTTCTTTTACATAACGAGTGCGTACGATAATGTAGGCTGTATTAGAAAACTGTCGGATATTCTGAACAATCTGCTTGGTTGAGGCAACATCAGATATTGCTATTACTACTACCCTAGCCTTTTGTACGTGAATATGATGTAAAATTTCAGGTTCAGCTGCATCTCCAAAAACTACAAGTTGATTTGCTTTCTTTGCTTCATTGAATGCTTTGTAGTCAAATTCAACTATCAGGTAAGGTATATCGAGTGTTTGAGCAACCCGAGCAATATTTTTACCATTTAGGCCATAACCAATAATAATCAAATGATCTTCTATCTCATGTTCTTCATTTTGAACTTT
>SKIG01000159.1 GCA_007116535.1 Psychroflexus sp. | reverse complement strand
TTTCGCAAGATAAAAAAAGGCATTCAAATTGAACGCCTTTTTATAAAATATGAATTTCCTACCAACTTATTTCAATAGCTGAATAATCTGTTCTGCTAATTCTTGTCCGATTCGGTCTTGTGCTTCTTGCGTTGCTCCTCCGGTGTGTGGAGTTAACGAAAGTTTTGGTTGCATCAAAACTTGAACGGGTGGAGTAGGTTCGTTTTCAAACACATCCAAGGCTGCACCACGAATTTTGTTCTCATTCAAAGCTTCGACTAAAGCAACTTCATCGATGGTTCCTCCTCGTGCGGCATTAACTACACAAGCGTTTGGCTTCATTTGGTCGAATTCCTTTTTTCCAATAACATATTCCTTTTGTTTTGGAATATGCAAGCTGATAAAATCTGATTGAGTGATTAATTCTTCTTTACTTACGCAATCGATTTGAGTGCTAATTTTCTGTCCATCAGCAAAATGAACATCAATAGAAAGACTTTCCATCGAAGGGTCATGACCAATTACTTTCATCCCCAACCCATAGGCTTTTTGCGCCAAGGCTTGACCAATTCTTCCTAAACCGATAATTCCAAGTGTTTTGCCTTCTAGCTCAATACCTGCACCAAGAGATTTTTTCAGCTGTTTGAATTTACTTTCACCTTCCAACGGCATTTCTCTGTTGGATTGGTGAAGGTATCTAGATAGACTCAACAAATGCCCAATCACTAATTCTGCTACACTTTTTGAAGACGCAGCAGGAGTATTGATAACGTGTAATCCTTTTGATTTAGCATATTCAACATCTATATTATCCATTCCAACGCCTCCGCGACCTATTAATTTTAAATCAGGGCATTGGTCGATTAATTCTTTTCTAACTGTTGTTGCGCTTCTCACTAAAATGGCACTAACTTTTTTATCGTTGATAAAGTTGGCCAATTGTTCTTGAGCTACACTAATTTCTAGTACTTCAAATCCATTTTCTTGAAGTGTTTTTGCACCAAGTGCAGATATTCCATCGTTTGCTAATACTACCATGCTTATGCTGTTTTTTCTATATGTTTCATTACATCAACTACTACTTGAACGCTTTCTTTAGGGAGCGCATTGTACATCGAAGCGCGGAAACCACCAACACTTCGGTGTCCGTTCAATCCGTTAACGCCTGCTTCTTTTAATAGTTCGTTAAATTTATCTTTGTATTGTTCATCCATCAAGTTGAATGTAGCATTCATCATCGAACGATCTTCCACCGCTGCAAACCCTTTGAAAAGCGGGTTTCTGTCAACTTCTCCATAAATTAGGTCTGCTTTTGCTTGATTTTTTTGTTCAATAGCAGCAACACCACCATTTTTAGCAAGCCACTGAAGATTCAACAAAGAAACATAGACGGAAAAAACAGGAGGTGTATTGAACATGCTTTCTTTGCCTGCATGTACTTTGTAATCAAGCATCGAAGGTATTTGACGACTAACCTTACCAAGAATATCTTTTTTTACTACAACTAACGTAGCTCCAGCCGGACCTAGATTTTTTTTAGCACCAGCATAAATCAAGCTAAATTTCGAAAAATCAATTTTTCTTGAAAATATATCACTACTCATATCCGCAACTAAGGAAGCGTCAGAGGTAGGGAAATCTTTAAATTGAGTTCCAAAAATTGTGTTGTTTGTTGTGATATGCAGATAATCTAATCCTGAAGGTATGGCAACATTTTTAGGAATATAATTGTAGTTAGCCTCTTTGGAGCTTGCCAAAACTTCAACTTCACCAAATAATTTTGCTTCTTTGATTGCTTTGCTAGACCATGTTCCTGTATCTAAATAGCCAGCTTTTCTCTCCAGAAGATTGTAAGCGACCATCAAAAATTGAAGGCTAGCACCACCTTGTAAAAATAATGCTTCATAAGAATTATCTAAACCTAACTGTTCTAAGGCAAGTGATTTTGCACTTTCCATAATGTTGATGAATTCCTTACTTCGGTGGGAAATTTCGAGTATTGATAGACCGATTCCGTCTAAATCTTTTACTGATTCTGAAGCTTTTTGAAAAACTTCTTGAGGCAGAATACAAGGTCCTGCGCTAAAATTGTGTTTCTTCATTTTAAGTTGAATTTCGTCATCATTTGAAGCCAACAAAATTAAATTTTTTTAAGTATTTCAAGTCTTAATTTGTCGCTAAAAGGAGGAACAAACTGTGTTTTTTGAAGATTCTTACTCTATTTAAGAAAAATTGAAAATTAATTAAATTTATGCAGCGTTCAATTGCTGTTATTGATGATAATTAAATTATAGAAGAAAAAAGCAAATAGTTGATGTTGATAAAATCAGAAATCAATTATCTTCTAATTACAAAGCGAATGTCAAGTCTTCTTGCTTCGGCATCATTTTTAGCTTCGTAGTCAATTCCTTTGTAATCGGTGAGAATTCTTTTTGGAGCTATTCCTTTGTTCATAAGCTTTCTTTTTAAAGCTATTGCTCGTTTCATAGATAATTCTTCATTGTACAAAACATCTCCACGATTGCTTGCGTAGCCTTCAATCATTAGATCAAGTTTATCTTCTTTACTTAAAATATCAAAAACTCTATTCAAATCTGCGCTATATTTTTCTTCAATAACAAAGCTGTTGTTTGCAAAAAATACTTGAAAGCTAAAATCTCCATAAGCTTCTAAAAGGCGTTGGTACTCTTCGTCTTCTTTCTCTATTTCTCTCTCTAAAATAATTTTTTCTGTAGAGGTAACTTTTACGGTATCTCTAGCTGTAGAAAGCTGATCTATCTTCGCATGCAATAGATAAATTTGGTTAGTAATCCTTGCTAATTCATCATCGTAATTTTTTGTGGCAATTACATCTAATTTAGAAGTTGTGATAGAATCTAAAGAACTCACTACTGTATCATTTCTATCGACAGGTATAGGAATGGGAGTAATAACTGTGTTATTTCTAGCTCTTCTATTTCGCCTTTGTTCTGATGTCTCATTTATTATTTGTGTGCTCTCGGAAGTAGTTACCAGGTCGCGATTGACGATATAATTAGTTAAACTATCCAATCGATTGATAATTTCTTCTTTTTTTAGTGTGGAGTAAAATATTGTATCTCGAGATGTTTTTTCAACTATACTTTCATTTATTGGAGTAGCTTCTTGCTCATCTAATCTTTTTCTGATTTCAACTAATTCGTTTCTTATTTCTTCTATCAACTCACTGTTGAAGTCTTTTTCTTCTATAACAACTTCTTTTCTTTTGTTCGTTTCTATGCTGCGTTGAATATTTTGTATTTCTAAAAAATTTTCATCATGAAGTTGACTTTGGTTTTCAGCTTGAAACTTTTGTTTTAACTCATAGAGTTTGTTTGCTAATTGTTGAAGTTTAGCTTCAGAAATAACAATTTCACTTTCTTGACCGAGAAAAATGCACGGAATTAACAATAAACAAAAAGAGACTATTTTTTTCATGAGTTACTACTTCTAGTTTTAAGGTAATTTAAAACATTATAAAGAAAATGAGTTTATTTTTTGTTAATAATTCCAAAGTTAGTACTTTTAGAAAATATTCATTCATAATCTGAACTATATTTTAAATTTGACAACAAAAATCTGGTTTTTATTCAAATAAATAATTTTATGAGACAAAATTTACTTCTTGTTTTTGCTTTAGTTACTACTGCTTCTTTTTCACAAGTAA
This sequence comes from Psychroflexus sp., assembly GCA_007116535.1. GTDB lineage: Bacteria > Bacteroidota > Bacteroidia > Flavobacteriales > Flavobacteriaceae > Psychroflexus. Next base: position 2,144 of record SKIG01000159.1, on the reverse strand, counting down.
AAGATATCAGTTTTACATTTTCTCCCGTAGCTGAGCATGTTTGGTGGGATAGCCAAGCAGGTCTGTCTGACGATTTTCTGTATGGAGGGAAAGTAGGTTTTGGAGTTGGCGAGTATCTTGAGATTAATGGTCTTTTTATGACTTCCAGTGGATTAACCACTGATTTTTCTTCATTTGGGCTTGAAAATTTTGAAGTAGCCAACCTTCAGGCAATGGATGCTAGGCTAACGCGTTGGGGAGGAGAGGCAAAAATTAATTTTTCTACTTCTTCTATAAGTCCTTATGCTACTGTTGGTACTGGAATTCAAAAAATCGGTTTACGAGACGCTAACAGTGACACAGAACAAATCTACGCTAGCTTTGGATTAGGTTTGCGATTTGCCTTAAGTAAACGTATAAATTTTCTTTTAGAGGCTAGAGCTACAGGTTTTCAATACAACGCAGGAGGTAATTTGTTGACGGATGATCAAATGGATGCTCTTGGGGTAATAAGTGGTGATTTTGAAAGAGAAAACTTGGTGAATTTTGGAGCATTAGCAGCTTTACAATTTTATTTGGGAGGTAGAAAACCGGGGGAGCTGTCTGAATTAGACAAGGCCTATTTAGATAAATTGAAAGGTGGCTTCAAAGGTTGGAGCTGGGCTATCGAACCAAGTTTAGGTTATTTAAGTGTTGATAGCAATTCTTTGTTTAGAAATTCTTGGATGGCGGGAGGCTATTTTGGAGTTGATTTTAATGAATATGTGGGTGTAAGAGCCTTTTTCTTTCAAGCATTGGAAGATGGAAATCTTGGTTTGAAGACTGATCCATTAAATATGTATGGACTTGAGCTTAGAGCAAAATTGAATGACGGAAATGGAGTAAATCCTTACTTACTATTAGGTGGAGGTAGATTAAATCCATCATCAAATTACGAGGGAGCGATACCACAACTTTCTGCACAGAGTTCAAATTTTGCAAATGCTGGTTTAGGCTTGGATATTCCGCTTGGAAGAAATTTCTTAATTACAGGTGCTATTCGAGCGATGGCTACTTCTGGAGTAGATGTGAATGATTTAACTGGACCTGAGGATTTACAAACCCATGTTTTATATAATTTTGGAGTGAAACTTCAACTAGGAAAAAAAGTAGATACTTCTTTTTCTTATGAAGATGAAGCTGAAGCAGAACTTGCTATCTTAGAAAGAAGCTTAGAGTCAAATGATAAGGAATACCTTCGTTTGAAAAAGTTAATTAACGATTACGAAGAAGAAATCAAACAACTAGATAAAGACCTCGAAAAAGCCTACCAACAAAATCAAACTTCTAAAGCTGTTACTATTTTAGAAGACAAGCGTAAATTGAATCAATCGCTTTCTGAGGTGAAGAAGCTTCAACGAAGACTTCAAACACCTGAAAGTGAAAAAGGAAAATACTACAAAATGACCCCTGAAGAATTTGAAAGCCTGATTGATCGTATCTTAGAAGGAATTGACAAAAAGTATGCTCCTCAGCAGACTTCTGCCAAGAGTGATATGGAACTAAGATTAAAAGAAGTTCAGCTTCAAATGAGTGAATATAGAAGGTTACTTGAAGAATCATATGAGGGAGAAAATGCTAGTTTGGCATCTTCTCCTAATGATAAACCAATTCAAAAATCTGAAGAAGATTTGAAAGCTGAAAATGAAATTTTGATGATTATTCGTGAAAATAACGAAGAAGCAAAAGCAAAACAAGCTGAAATTGATACTAGATTAGAGGCTATTCAAAGCGAATTAGATGAAAATCTTAAACGGCTTGACAAGCAAGATTCAAAAATTGAATCCAAAGAAAAGGAAGTTGAATCAATTAAAAAAGAGGCTAAGAAATCTCAAAAAGAAATAGATTCAAAAATTGATAAGCTTCAAAAAGAAGTAGATGAATTTGCTTCAAGGCTGAAAAAACAAGAAGAAAGCTCAAAATCAAACGAAGAAGAAAATTAATGGAAAAAACTTTTGTTTTAAAGTACAGATAAAGCATTGATTATTTTGACGTACTTTTGCAACATATTTTACAAAACATTACCCGTAGTGCATTATAGAAAAAGTTGTGCAATTCACTAAAAATAGCTATATTGTATTGAATTCCAAATCATTACAATTATGCACAACTTTATACAAAGTTAC
>SKIG01000085.1 GCA_007116535.1 Psychroflexus sp. | reverse complement strand
TGGGGTAAAACTGATTTGACAAATATCAATTTTTGTCGTGTACTTTATAAAACTAGTTATTATTGAAATATACAAGCCACTCACCAACGAGTGGCTTTTTTATTAATTTATTTGTATTTTAGTAGTTGAAAATTTTAATTCATGTATGAAACATCACAAAATTCAATAACCGACTTTAGCAAAGAAGATTTTTTTGTCAATGAAAACTTTGAAATCGATAAATTTCCAACACATTTTTTAGTAGTTGAAAAGAAAAGAAATATCGAAAAGCATCTTAGGAAAACTCGAAGAACACTTGGTGACCTCCAAAATATACTTTATGCACATGCAAAATATAGCGTGCTGATTTGCGTCCAAGGAATGGATAACTCAGGAAAGGACAGCATGGTCAGAGAAGTTTTCAAAGATTTCAATGTTCGTGGAGTAACTTCCTACAGTTTCAAAAAACCTTCTGAAAAAGAATTGAAACATGATTTTTTGTGGCGACATTATAAAGTTTTACCCGAACGTGGTAAATATGCCGTCTTCAATCGTTCACATTACGAAAATGTACTTATATCTCGTGTTAGACCTCAAATAGTTCTTAATGAAAATCTCCCCTCTATTCAATCTGTTGAGGATATACCAAGTGATTTTTGGGACAAACGATTAGAACAAATAAATAATTTTGAAAGCCACATTACTAACAATGGATGCATTGTAATGAAATTTTATCTGCATATTTCTGAAGAAGAACAACGCAAGAGACTTTTAAAACGTTTAAGAGACCCCAAAAAGAATTGGAAGTTTGAAGCTTCGGATATTTCAGAAAGAAAACTTTGGGGAGATTACCAAGAAGTATATGAAGAAGTGATGAGAAAAAGTTCTTTTGAACATGCACCATGGTATTGTATTCCTGCTGATGATAAGGCTAGTGCTCGTTATTTTGTTGCCAAAATTATCCTTGAAACCATGCAACAATACACAGATATTCAAAATCCGAAAATGTCTCAAGAAGTCAAAGAAAACTTATCAAAGTACAAGAAAATTCTTCAAAACCCACTAGAAAATTCCTAAGAAACGTCTCCCTTTTTTCTTTGGTTCTTCTTTAATCTGTATTGATTTATTCAAATCATCTATTTCTTTCTTTTCAGGAGTTTCAATTTTTATGATGGGAACTTCAATAAAAGTATCATCCCAACCAATTAATAAATTAGTACCTCCTCGTAGTGGACGAAGACTGATAGAAAAATCTTCAATAGTAGTGGCGGTTCTTCTTATATCTATTTCAAGAGAAATCAAGTTGTTTGCTTCATCATAGTTTTCAGTTCCCCAGGACAATTCCTCTGAATTTATGATGAAAGTCCACTTATTTTTATTTGGAATTACAAATAGAGTGTAAGTTCCAGGTTCAATAAGTTGCCCGTCGATTGATGCAGTGTTGTAAAACCTAATTTCGGTGGCTTCATTAGCACCTGTTCGCCAGACTTCTCCATAGGAAACAAGATTTCCAAAAATTTCACGACCACGCTTTTTGGGTCTGCTATAAATCACTCTTACAAAAGGTGAATTATTCCCATTTCTGGCCATTACAGCATCCATTGGACTTTTGTCAAGGTCTTCAAAACTTTGCGCTTTAGTGTCAATGGATAATAATGCTATGATAAGCGAAATCAGAATTATTCTAGGCATGATTTTTATTTTTTTAAACGAGTTAGCGAGTGAAATATTGGAGTCATTTGAAGTTTATTTTTCAATAACATCAGTTAAGTGTATTAAAAAATGTACATCATTTATTTTCAGTTGTTTATTCTTTTGATATTTGATTTCTTTAAGAAACTTCGTAGATTTTTGTGCTTTTTGTGTCATAGCTTTTGTACAAACCTCGATGCCGAGGATTCAGGTATTACCACTAAAATAGGATACGGAATAAACAAGGAGTTACCGAATTAAATTGTTACCTATCAAAATCAGGTTTACAATTCAATTTCTTCATTTTCTTTTAAATCAAACCATCTTCTAAAGCCATACACCATGGCATATAAAAAAGGAGTATCAATAATTGCAACAAACACTTTGAAAAGAAATCCACTCATCAGTAATACTCCAAAATTTGACCATTCGATTTTTTCAAAGTAGCACAATAGTAATAGCACTGACGCAGTATCTACAAATTGTGATGTAAATGTTGAAAAATTATTTCGTAACCATAAGTGTTTTCCTTTGGTAAGTTTTTTCCAAAAGTGATAAATTGAAATATCAATGTACTGTGCCAATAAATATGCCATCATCGAAGCAAACACAGCAATACCGGTAGCTCCAAAAACAAGCGAAAAAGTCTCATTGTTGATAGGCGACCATGAAGTAGCGGGTACATACTCACTTGCGATAACAATCAATAAAGAAAAAACAGAAGCAAAAATTCCCGCAGTAACAACTAAATTTGCTTTTTTCTTTCCGTAAATCTCACTTATGGTGTCTGTAATCAAAAAGGTGAGAGGGTAAGGGAGTATACCTACTGAAATTTCAAAAGTATACCAACCTAAAAAATCAAAATAGAAAAACTTCTGGAAAATTAAGTTAGAAGCAACTAACGAAGCAATAAATAATGCTGCTAAAATTAGGTACACTTTTAAGGCTATTGATTTTTTTTGACTTCCCAAGATTTTGTATGCTAAATGGTTATGTAATTACTTGTTGATTTGTTTTCAATTTTAATTCAAATACATTCAAATTATATGTAATTTTGTTGCAAAAGTATAGTCAATTCAATTAACAATGCTTTCTTTTTTTAAATAATATTTCTGATAATTAGATAAAATTTTCTTAATTCACTTGAAGCAATTTACCTCTACATACCTATCATTAGGAAGCAATCAAGGCAATAGATTAGCTAACATCCAACAAGCTATAGAGTTGATTTTTGAAGAAGTTGGAAATGTAACTCAAGTTTCAAAGATTTATGAAAGCAAGTCTTGGGGTTTTGAAGGAGAAGATTTTATAAATGTTTGTATCGAAGTGCAAACCAATCTTCCGCCATTGAATTTACTTAGGTTACTTCAATACATAGAAATTCAATTAGGTAGAACTTCATCTGTTGAAAAATCGACTTATGAAAATCGACCAATAGACATTGATATTCTGTGGATGGAAAAGGAGATTTTGAAAACGGAAATGCTACAATTACCACACCCAAGAATGTTGCAGCGTAATTTTGTATTGGCACCGCTGAATGATATTGCATCCGATAAACTAATTCCTGACTTTGAATTAAAAGTTAGTGAAGCTCTGAAGCAATGTAACGACCAAGTTGAAGCAATCGCTATTGAAGCTAAGCTAAAATTACCCTCGTACCCAAAACTGAATTATACCTATATTGCTCTAGAAGGAAATATTGGCGCTGGAAAAACTAGTTTAGCAACAATGATTTCTACAGATTACAATGCTAAATTTATTCCAGAGCGTTTTAAAGATAATCCATTTCTACCGAAATTTTACAAAGACCAAAGCAGGTATGCTTTTCCTCTAGAAATGTCTTTTTTAGCGGATAGACATCAGCAACTCTTAGACGATATTTCTCAATTTGATTTATTTTCTGAATTTGTAGTAGCTGATTACGATTTTTACAAATCATTGATTTTTGCGAGAGTGACCTTAGGCGAAGAAGAATATGGATTGTACAAGAAGATTTTTGATATCATGTATAAAGATTTACCAAAGCCAGACTTATACATATATCTTTATCAAAATACAGAGCGTTTATTAGCAAATATAAAAAAGCGGGGGAGAAGCTATGAGCAAGAAATTGAAGCGGCATACCTTGACAATATCAATAAAGGGTATTTAAATTTTATTAAAAGTCAACAACATTTGAATATTAAAGTAATCGATATCTCGGACCTCGATTTTGTTCACCATAGAAAAGATTATTTGTATTTGATTAGACAAATCGCTGAAGTTAACTATGAGTAATAATATCTTGTTAATTAAACCTTTACCTTCACGAACATAAAGCCTAAGTGATTTTAATTTAATAATTTTGACACTTATATATTAATATGGATTTAAAAAATGCCCAATTAGCAGTCGATAAATGGATAAATGAGCATGGCGTTCGTTATTTCAATGAGCTAACTAACATGGCTCAACTTACAGAAGAAGTAGGTGAAGTAGCACGAATCATTGCACGTCGTTACGGCGAACAAAGCGAAAAAGAAAGCGACAAAAACAAAGATCTTGGCGAAGAATTAGCTGATGTGGTTTTTGTGGTCTTATGCCTAGCTAACCAAACAGGTGTTGATTTGCAGTCCGCTTTTGATAAAAAAATGGATATTAAAACAAAACGGGATCACGATAGACACCACAACAACGAAAAGTTGAAGTAATTCTTTAATTTAGAAACCATGAAAAAAGTAATACAACAAGAAGGCTTTTGGAAATCAGTTGCAGGTTTGGCAGGACTTTTTATAGTCATTTATAATGTAGTAGATGTTTTTTTAAAGTTTGATTCAAGTTTTTCAGCATACGCCGCATACCGTTTTGACCCTGATAATATTGTCCGCTTTATTTTTACAAACCTTGCGGGTGGCTTCGTTTATGGGTTTATTGTGACTTATTTTAAGTTCAAGCAGAATGTCAAGAAACAAGAAAAATAAATTTTATTAAGCTAGATTAAACTATATGGAAGCATTGAAACTGGATGCTACTTCCTTACAAGAAATACGACAAACTTTTCAATTAACAGGCTCCAAAAGTGAGTCTAATAGAATGTTACTACTGCAAGCGTTTCATCCTGAAATTAAGCTTTCTAATGTTTCAAATGCAGATGATACACAGTTGCTTCATAAAGCACTTTCATCTCAAGAAGATGTCGTAGATATTCATCACGCCGGAACGGCGATGCGGTTTTTAACTACATACTTTGCTTTCAAAGAAGATAGCGAAGTTGTGCTTACCGGAAGTCAACGCATGCAGCAACGACCGATTGGGATTTTAGTAAAGGCCTTACGCCAACTAGGAGCCGAAATTGAACACCTTGCAAACGACGGATTTCCACCACTTAAAATTACAGGAAAAAAACCAACTAAAAACGAAGTAAACATAGATGCAGGAACAAGCAGTCAGTTTGTAAGTTCTATTTTATTATCCTCTTCTTATTTTACAAATGGACTAAGGCTGAATTTGGAAGGAACAATTACATCTCAACCTTACTTACAAATGACATTGGATTTGATGAAGCAAATTGGCTATTCAATTCAAATGAATGAAAGTCAAATTGAAATTCATCCGCCAAAACAAGTTAGTGTTCAAGAAATTGCAATCGAGTCTGATTGGAGTTCAGCTTCTTACTTCTATAGTTTATTAGCGCTTGCAAGTGAAGGTGAAATTGAATTGAAAAACTTCAGAAAACACAGTTTACAAGGGGATGCTGCGATTGTTTCTTATTTTGAAGAATTAGGGGTTTATACGACATTCAAGGATTCTAATACCATCAAATTGACCAAAAAAAACACTGAAGTCAGTACGCTTGAATTGGATTTGAACAACACTCCTGATGTAGCTCAAACGCTTTGTGTAACTTGTTTAGGCTTAGGAATAAACGCATATTTTACAGGACTGCATACACTTAAAATTAAAGAAACAGATCGTTTAGTAGCGCTTCAAAATGAATTAGAAAAATTCGGTGCTATTGTTGAAATAACAGATTCGACATTGCGAATGATTTCTCCAAAGCAACTCTCGCAAAACAAAACGATAGCTACGTATAACGACCACCGAATGGCGATGGCTTTTGCGCCACTCGCACAAAAAGTTGCACTGCATATTGAAGACCCAATGGTGGTGACCAAGTCTTTCCCTGATTTTTGGGAACAATTGAGTTTTTTGAAAACGTAGAGAAATTTTTGTA
>SKIG01000252.1 GCA_007116535.1 Psychroflexus sp. | reverse complement strand
GTGGTGAAATTGTACATTTTTGTTTTTTTAGTTTCCTTCAAATGGATTTAAAGCTGCTTTCATTTCTTTTGGAGTTACTAGCCAAAAGAAGCGTAATTCTGCTAAAAAGTTATTTAAAATTTCTTTTCCTTTTGCACTTTGGGTTCGGTACACATAACTCCTCAAAATTTGCTTGAGGTAATACCTCGCTTCCTCGTTTTCTTCGGTGTCTATTCGCTCTAATTTAATTAACTCAGGATTTACTTTATCGAAAAACGTCATTTCTTTGTCATAAACAAACGCGGCGCCTCCCGTCATTCCGGCACCGAAATTATAGCCTGTTTTTCCTAAAATGACCACAGTTCCGCCCGTCATATACTCGCAAGCGTGTTCACCTGTTCCTTCTACCACGGCAAGTGCGCCCGAATTTCGAACGGCAAATCGCTCTCCAACTGTTCCTACGACAAATAATTTCCCACCCGTTGCTCCGTACAAACAGGTATTCCCCGCTAAACTCATGGGTTTGGCAACATCTTTCGGTTTGATGACAATGCGTCCGCCGCTCATACCTTTCCCTACATAGTCGTTAGCACTACCGGTTAAGAAAAATGACATTCCCTGACTTAAAAAAGCTCCAAAAGATTGTCCTGCAACACCTTCAATTTGATAGGTCAATGTATCTTTAGGTAGTCCCTCATTGCCGTATCGTTCAGCAATGAAACCACTCGTGTAAGCGCCAAAACTTCGGTTGGTATTGGTGATTTTTAGTGGGATTATCTTTTTATTTCGTGGATTGCTAATGGTTTCTTTTACTTGCTGAAATAATTCCTTTTCAAAACTATTATCATCGAAGGGTTCGTTGCGCTTTTTCAACTGAAAATTAGCACCCGGATAAGAAAGTAAGAGTGAATCGAAATTAAATTTAGACGCAAATTTATCTTCCACAACTTGAAGCAATTCGACTTTACCAATGATTTCATCCAACCGCTTAAAGCCAAGTTCAGCAAGTATTACACGAACATCTTCTGTAAGATTTTGCAAGTAAGTTACAATGGCATCGACTGTTCCTCCGTAATGGTCGCGTAATTTTTCGTCTTGGGTGGCAATTCCAACGCTACAGCGATTCAAATGGCATACACGAAGTAATTTACAACCGACCGTGTTCAACAAAACAGTACCAAATCCGAAGCTTTCCGCTCCTAAGATTGCAGCCTTGACAAGATCAAGAGCAGTTTTTAGTCCCCCATCTGTTTGTAGTTCAACATTTTCTCTTAGCGAATTGGCTTTTAAGGCATTATGTGCTTCTACAAGACCTAATTCCCATGGGTTTCCCGCAAATTTGATTGAGCCAAGTTGTGCCGCTCCCGTTCCACCGTCTGCGCCTGAAATGATGATCTTATCCGCATAGGCTTTAGCAACACCAACAGCAATGGTACCTACTCCCGAAGAAGAAACCAACTTAACGCTGACTCTCGCTTTTGGATTGACTTGCTTCAAATCGAAAATAAGTTGAGCCAAATCTTCTATGGAATAAATATCGTGGTGCGGAGGAGGCGAAATCAAAGTCACCCCGGGTATGGTAAAACGTAATTCTGCTATATATTCAGATACTTTAAATCCGGGCAATTGACCGCCTTCTCCCGGTTTAGCTCCTTGAGCAAGTTTGATTTGAATTTCCTTTGCACTTCGCAAGTAGGTTGGCGTGACACCAAATCTTCCAGATGCGACTTGCTTGATTGCACTGTTTTTAGGTGAATTATAGCGTTTTTTGTCTTCGCCGCCTTCACCTGAATTACTCATTCCTCCTATCCTATTCATCGCTTCAGCAATGGCTTCATGGGCTTCAGGAGAAATTGAACCTAAACTCATTGCCGCTGAATTATACCGCCACATGATATTTTCCGCTGGTTCAACTTCTTCAACAGAAATCAAAGGTTGCAAACTTTTCAATGCATAAAAATCACGGATCATTCGTAAGCCACGTGAGTTGATTCTCGTCTGTACTTGAGCGAAATCTTCAGTAGCCAAAGAAGAAGCAAACTTGCGAATTCCCATTGAAACGGCAGGTGCGTAATCATGAAATTCGCCTTTAGGCTTGTAAGCGTAGTAGCTACCAACTTCTAATTGGTATTGATTGAACAACTCATCAATCTGAAAAGCCGCTTGATGATAAGCTTCGATTCTGCTTTCAATATCTTGATAAGTCAATCCCGATAGAAACGAAGATGAATTCTTAAAGCAATCGCTAACTATTTCATTGGAAAGTCCAATAATGTCGAATAATGCACTGTGTTGGTAGCTGTCAATCGCACAAATCCCCATTTTCGACATGATTTTAAGTAATCCTGCATTTAATGCTTTGTTGGTATTTTTAAGCGCATTGCGTTGTAGTTTGAACAGCGAAGCAGATGATTTTTTATGCTTGCGTTCGGCAATGCTTAATGTTGAAGCATATAATAAGTAAGGATAGACCGCAGTTGCTCCAAAAGCAATGAGCACGGCGCAAGAATGAGCGTCCATAACTTCACCTGAAATCGCTACTAAAGAAACTTTTCTTCTTAATTTATTGGCAAGCAAATAATGATTTAAATACCCTACCACCATTTGCATGGGCATTGGCTTTTGAGCTTTTGACAAACCTCTGTCATCCAAAAAGACAATATTTGTTCCGTCTTTTTTAACTGATGCTGCTACTTTTTTAGCTAGCGAATGTAAGGAAGATTGAAGGTTACTCGAAAAACAAGTCGAAAAGGTTTCTTCTTTATAGAAACTTTCTTGTTGCGAAAAATCTAAAGCACAAAGTTTTTTGATGGCATCGTACTTTTCCTTGGAAAGGATGGGACTATTCAATCGAATACCTCTTGCATTTTCAGGTACTTCTTGAAGGAATTTTCCTCTAGGCCCCAAAGTAACACTCAAAGACATGATCATCTTCTCTCGAAGTGGGTCAATCGGTGGATTGGTAACTTGTGCGAATTTTTGTCGGAAAAAGTCCGTGAAATTTCGCTGCACTTGACTAAAACAAGCCAATGGTGTATCATCTCCCATCGAACCTGTTTGCTCTTTACCCATTTCGGTCATTGGAGCAATAATCGATTCCACTACTTCATGCGTATAATTGTGAAAACGCTGTTGAATAAGTAGGTCGTCCAATTGATAATCGGATAAATCACGGAAATTCTCTTCGTAATGTTCGACTAAAAAATCTTGGTGCTGATCGATCCATTTTCCGTATGGCTGAGAGTTTTTTAGGTAGTCTCTAATTTCATCATTAAAAAGAATCTTCCCTTTTTTGGTATCGACAGCGATAATTTCACCGCCATTAAGCTTCCCTTGAACGGCTATATTTTCTTCTTCTACATCCATTACGCCAAATTCACTAGCGATTAAGAATCGGTCGTCTTTAGTAATGACGTATTTTGCGGGACGAAGACCATTTCTATCCATTAAAGTTGCGAGGTAACGACCATCGGTAAAATTTAATGCGGCGGGGCCATCCCAAGCTTCAAAATTGGCGGTATTATACTCGTAAAAAGCTCGAATCTTGGCGTCTTGCTTAGGCAAGTTTTGCCATGCGGGAGGGAACATAAACGACATTGCCTTAAAAAAATCTATTCCGTTGGCGATGAGGAATTCAAACATATTATCGACACTACCACTATCACTTGCGTTGTTGGATAAAATAGGGAGAATTTTTTGAACCTCTTGAGGCGAAAAAACTGAGCTTTCGATATGTTCAGCGTTAACTTCAGCATTGAAGCGATTTCCTTTAATCGAATTAATTTCTCCATTGTGAGCTAAGGTTCGAAAAGGTTGAGCAAGTGACCAACGCGGAAGTGTATTGGTTGAAAAACGCTGATGAAACATCGCAAAGCTTGTACAAAAATCAGGCTGCTGAAGGTCATCGTAAAAGTCTTTGAGTAAATCAGGTTTAATCAAGCCTTTGTAACTAATTACATAAGGGGATAATGAGGCAATGTAAAATTCTTTTTCGCCTTTGATTTCACGCTCTGCAATTCTTCTAACCAAGTATAAGTATTTTTCAAAATCCTGAGTTGCCATAGGCGAATTAGGAACGATAAAAGCATGGGTAATATCAGGTAAAGTTTGAATGGCTAACTTTCCTAAACTATCTTTGTGAATAGGAACTTTTCGGTAAAAAAGTAATTTTAAATCGTATTGTTCGAGTAAGTCTTCAAATTTGATTTTTTGTTCTTGTTCGGTAAAAACTATGGTTCCAACTGCATATTTTTCGGGCAAATCAAATTTATGTTGTTTAGCAATTTTTCGCATAAAAGCATCAGGCATGGCTAGTAGAATCCCACCACCATCGCCACTTTTACCATCAGCTGCGATCGCACCCCGGTGAATCATCCGTGATAGGGCTTCTAAAGAATCTTCTGTTATGGAACGGGAAGGTTTGGCGTGAATGTGAGAAAGTACTCCACATCCACAACTATCTCTAAAAGCATGTATCAATTCGCGCATAAAAACTATTTTGAAATTAGGATTGTCAATATAAACAAAAAGTAAATCACTTTTGATTCAATTTTTCTTAAATTAATAACTAATATTTAACACAAATATGACTTACTAAAATGTTATAGTTGAATATTGTACATTTTTTTGTCAATTTAATTAACAATACTTCAATTAAAAAACAAAGACTGAATGCAAATTGAAGTTAATCAACTAGTATAAAAATAAGAAGTAAGATAAGTTAAAAGGTGATTTTTAATCAAATGAAACACAAAATTCTCTAACAATTTTAGCACACTTTTCTTCCTCAAAAAGCTTCATCTGAATAGGTAGATAAGCTATTTTTTCCTTAGGAATATAATCTTTCAAACGAACATAATCTTTTTCAGTGGTAAGAATAAATTCTTCTTTTAGTAAGTTTTTCAATTCATTATCAGAAAAAGAATGATGATCAGTAAAAACTAAATGCTTGAATTCTTTTCCGTCTTTCTTCAATTTATTAACAAGAGGTTTCGGATTGGCAATTCCTGTAACTAAAGTAAATGCTTCAATTGAAGACAAACTTTGCTTTTTGTCAGCAAAAACAATTTCTTCAGCGTAATCGATATAAGCGAAAAATAAGAATTGGTGAGGTAGTAGCGAAAACTTTTCTGCGATGGTACTTCTTTCATTTTCACTTAAATCTGATGGGCATTTGGTAATTATAATGATGTCTGCTCTTTTAGCACCCTGAGTAGTTTCACGTAAATTTCCCGCGGGTAAAATCCAATCATTTATATACAAGTCATCAAAAACAGTCAGCAAAATTGCCAAACCTGCTTGTACTCTTCTGTGCTGAAAAGCATCATCTAATAAAATAACCTTAGGTGAATATTTTGATTGCAAAGTATCAATTCCATTGGCACGATTTTCATCAACAGCAACTTTTACAGCAGGAAATTTCAACTTAAATTGAAGTGGCTCATCTCCTACTTCCTTGGCGTTTGAATTTTCTGTAACCTCCAAAAAGCCTTTGGTAGTGCGTTTGTAGCCTCGGCTTAAGGTTGCTAAACTAAAATTATTTTGCAACAGACGAATCAGCCATTCGATAGCAGGGCTTTTACCCGTCCCTCCCATGCTTAAATTGCCAATACAAATGACAGGAAAATCGAATTTTTGTGAATGGAAAACACCTTTGTCGTACAGCCAATTACGTAATAAAATAATAGGTGCGTACAAGAATGAAAAGGGAATCAATAATTTTCGCCATTTTTGCATAATGCGAAAATATACTTTTTTTGTGTATCTTGAATTTTAAAGACAAATTATGATTATACAAGACGTTATTCAACTTTTAGAAGATTTTGCTCCTACTTATTATGCGGAAAACTTTGATAATGTGGGACTTTTGGTTGGTAACACCACCACAAAAGTTTCCGGCATTTTGATTTG
>SKIG01000017.1 GCA_007116535.1 Psychroflexus sp. | reverse complement strand
GCTGTATTTATTCCGTCAGGAATTGGTTACTTTGCTACACCTCCTATTGGTTCAGGTATCGGAGCCTATGAACCTATTATATTTACTTATCAACTATATCGCTCAAGATTAACAGATCATGACAGGGATGGTATACCAAGTTTTATGGAAGACATCAACAATACAGGAAGAGTTGATGATGTTGACACTAATGGAAACGGATTTCCAAATTATCTAGATGCTGACGATGATGGTGATGGTGTCCCTACTAGAGATGAAATAATAATAGAAGAAGACGGAACAATCATATTTCCCGATTCGAATGGAAATGGTACTCCTGATTACTTAGATCCGACATATCCATAATATTCAATAAATTATGATACAAAAAAAGACCGAAATTTATATCGGTCTTTTTTATATATTGTATTCATTACCTAAACTTTAAAAAGTCTCAAGGACATCACCTTTTAATGTTATTCTTCTCATCGTAAGTGGAAGTGACGGATTCTTTATTTTTATATCTACATCAAGTAAACTTCTCATTCTTCGATAATCAAACTTACCTTCTAAAACATAATCAAGACCTCTTTGATCTTCAGGGCATCTACAATTCCTTTCATATATTAATTGTGAGCGGTACATTGCACTTTCTTTAAGAGACCATTCTTTTCGTGACTTTGCTACTTCAAAATACACCTTTTCTTCAAAAGCCATATCCATAACACCTTCTTTTCCAGGATTCGTATAGGTAATAACAAATACATTTTTTGAAAAGTCTGTTGTTATTTTTTTGACATAACTACCATCCTCTTGTTTTAGTAACTTTATTGACTTATCATTTAATATCTCAAGTTTACATTCACCCTCTAATGGGCATGATGTAATATAAACATTATCTAGTACTTGAACAGATTTTTGGCTCTTGACAGCACAAGACGAAATAAGTAAAAAGCATGCAATTGGTAGAAATAAAATTTTTTTCATGTAAGTGAAATTATAAGAATTATTGATTATTAAAATTTATTAAAGATTGTATTGCTAAGCTATAGCTATCAAGTCCAAAGCCTGCAATTACTCCAACAACATTTGGAGATATGTAAGATTTTTTTCGAAAATCTTCACGTGCATACACATTAGAAATATGAACTTCTACAACTGGGGTATTTATTGCCTTAATTGCATCTGCAATAGCTATTGATGTGTGTGTGTAAGCCGCAGCATTAAGAATGATACCATCGAGATTGTTATCAGCTTCTTGAAGCTCAGATATCAATTCACCTTCGATGTTACTTTGAAAATAAGAAAGTTCTATATTTTTATATTTAAATTGAAGCGTTGAGAAATATTCTTGAAAAGTAATGGAACCATAAATTTCAGGCTCTCTTTTTCCTAAAAGGTTTAAATTAGGTCCATTAATAATATGTATTTTCATTAATAAAAAAACTTTTTTACAAAAATAAAAAAAAAAATTTATCTATTTTTAATATTTTTACAGGTTAGTAAATATTTATCTACATTATTCTTGAATTTTTAGCTATCATTATTGTTTTTTTAAAAAAAATGCAATGATTATTGATTAAGTAGGTTAGGGAAATTAGGTTTAGTCTATATATAAGTGAGTTTTGTA
Organism: Psychroflexus sp.; assembly: GCA_007116535.1. GTDB lineage: Bacteria > Bacteroidota > Bacteroidia > Flavobacteriales > Flavobacteriaceae > Psychroflexus. The sequence goes on along the minus strand of SKIG01000017.1, from coordinate 4,314 downwards.
AAAAAACAATAATACATGGTGAATAAAAAATTTTTAATTGGTAAATAACACTAATACATATTTTTATAATTCATAATAAGTATATACTGTGAACTGGAAACAAGCAATTCAAAGTTTTAAGCACTATCTTTCTTTGGAGAGAGGCATGTCTACTAATTCAGTCGAAAACTACTTATTTGATGTTAGAAGGTTACTTCGATTCTTAGAGGAAGACGATATTCAATCTTCACCTTCGCAAATTTCAGAAAACGAAATTAAAGATTTTATTACACATATAGCTAAAGAACTAAATGCAAGGTCACAATCTAGAGTACTTTCAGGACTACGAAGTTTTTTTGATTTTCTAATTACGGAAAACATTCGTAACGACGACCCTATGCAACTAATAGAAGCACCAAAAATTGGAAGAAAGCTTCCCGATACACTATCCATTGATGAAATAGACCAACTAATTTCAAGTATAGATTTGTCTCATCCGCAAGGAGAGCGCAATAAAGTAATCTTAGAAACTCTTTATAGTTGCGGACTTCGCGTAAGTGAGCTTATTAGTCTGCGGATTTCAGATTTATTCTTTAAAGAAGGCTTCATACAAGTAGTGGGTAAAGGAAACAAACAACGTTTTATCCCAATTGCGCCAAGTACGCAGACACTTATCGAAAATTACCAAAAAAACATCAGAAATCACCAAGACATTGACTCTCAGCATAAAGACATTTTGTTCTTGAACAGACGAGGTAGACAACTAACAAGAGCCATGATTTTCACTATAATAAAGACACAAGCTGAAAAAATTGGACTAAAAAAGAATATTAGCCCACACACGTTTCGTCATTCTTTTGCTACTCACTTACTTGAAAATGGTGCCGATCTTCGTGCAATTCAGGAAATGCTTGGGCATGAAAGCATTACTACAACAGAAATTTATATGCACCTCGACAAGCAATTTGTAAGGCAAGAATTGCTAAATTACCACCCTTTTAGTAAACGAAACTAATGCTCACAAGTATCATAAGTTTTCTAGGAGCCTCTATCCTACTCACTATTTCTCCCGGCCCTGACAATATGTACGTTCTTGTACAGGGAATTACGCATGGCAAAAAAGCAGGAATTACATTAACTATAGGCTTGGTAAGTGGAATAATTGTTCATACTAGTCTTGTAGCTTTTGGGATTTCAGCTCTTATACAAAGCTCTAGTATCTTATATTATGCTATTCAATATTTTGGAGTTTTTTATTTGCTGTACTTAGCGTATAAAGTTTACAAAAGCAACTCAAAACTAAAAATAGAGGCCAATGAAATCCCAAAAATGAGTAGTACTCAATTACTTAAACGTGGTGTTTTGATGAATGTACTCAACCCAAAAGTCACCTTGTTTTTTCTTGCCTTGCTACCTGGTTTCTTATGGAATTATGAAGAAAATACAGTGCTTCAATTTTATGTATTGGGTGGAGTTTTTATTGTACAAGCTTTTCTGATTTTTTCAACTATTGCTTGGTTTGCTGATTATATCAACCAATTCTTAACTAAGAAAAACATCGATTTTAAGTACTTTAACTATCTTCAAATAGTAACTTTTATTAGTATTGCGGTATTTATTTTATTTTTTTAAATGAACAACATGAAACACTTTTTTACTTTGATGATAATTCTGATGTTTTCAAATCTAACTTTTTCACAAGTTGAAGTTGAAGTTGAAATTGAAAATCATGTGAACGAATTTTTTGAAGCACTCAATGCTAAAGATGAGAAAAAATTGGCAGATTTTTTTACTCCTGAAGCTAATCTTAAATCTGTATTAGTTCAAAATGAAAATGAACGAATAATAAACGAAGCTATTGAAGACTTCTTTACTTCTATTGCATCCTTAACAAATGAAGTTGAAATACGAGAAGAATTTAGTGATATTCACATACAAGTAGATGAATATATGGCATTTGCTTCAACAAACTACCGATTTTTTGTGAATGGTAATTTTTCTCATAAAGGGGTAAACTATTTCACTTTTGTGAAAGTAAATGAGAAATGGAAAATCATTTCCATCACGGACACTAGAATTTACGAATAAATCAAGATTTCTTTTTTCGCCAAAAAAGCCACATATATTTTGGGGCTTGTTTGTTTTTAAACCCGTCATGATAAGCAATAGCGTAACTTTTCATCTTCTGAAAAACTTCTTCTCTTGGAAGTTGAATCAAATCAGCATAAGCATAAGCCATGACTTTGATAACTTCTTCATTAGTAGATAGTCGTTCAAAGTTTTGGATGCGCTCTTCTACACTTAGTGACTTGAATTGCATTCTGTTCAAATCGACCAAATAAAACTGATAGCTATCTCCTTCTTTTTTCATCAAGGTATTTCCGCGGGAATGATCTTTAAAGTAAATATTTTTTTCATGCATTTGATAGGTAAAGCCTGCAAAAGCTTTCAGCACTTCATCCCTTAATTTGGTGTCGGTGAAGTTTTCTAACTCTCGAAAGCTAAAATCAGCTTCGATATGTTCACTTGCATAATAGGAATCTAAGGTGCCAAAAAGTGAATACTTGTCTAAAAATGCAAGTGGTTTTGGGGTACCTATTCCTAGAGAAATTAGCTTAGAAGCATATAAAAATGATCGTTCTGCTTTTGATTTGCGAATGTAATGATAAGCTAACCTATTAATAAAATGAGGTGTTTTGAAGTGCTTGATATTTACACAAACATCACCGATTTTTTCAAAACGAAGTTCGTTTCTAGTTCCTTTATATAATTGCGTCCCTCGACGGGGAAATTCTTCTACAAAAGAAAGGAATTCTTTATCCGAAAGTGAGGTATTTGTATGTAGTTGAAACTTTTGCTTCATAAATTTATAATCCTCCGCAATATACATTTTCAAGAAAAAATAAGGAGTTAAAGTTAGTTATAATTCCTACTTTTCTCGTTCTATAACGTAATCTATCATTGTTTGAAGAGATTCTTTGTAAATTGAATCGGGATATTGATCCAACATTGCAGAGGCTTCATGTTGAAAATATTTCATTTTTTCTATTGCATAATCCAAGCCTCCATTTTCTTTGACAAACTCGATTACCTCACGAACACGTTTTTTGTCTTTGTTATGGTTCTTTACCGAATTAATCAACCAACGCTTGTCCTTTTCAGCAACATTATTGACGGTATAAATTAAGGGCAAAGTCATTTTTTGCTCTTTAATATCTATTCCTGTTGGCTTACCTATTTTTTCTTCGCCATAATCGAATAAGTCGTCTTTAATTTGAAAAGCCATGCCAATAAGCTCACCAAATTTTCGCATTTTTTCAATATCTTCTGAGCCAGGTTTGACAGCTGCAGCGCCAAGGCTACAACAGGCAGCAATCAATGTGGCTGTTTTTTGTCGAATGATTTCATAATAAACTTCTTCTGTAATATCCAGTCTGCGCGCTTTTTCAATTTGAAGCAACTCCCCTTCACTCATTTCTCTAACGGCAACAGAAATGATTTTTAGTAAGTCAAAATCATCATTATCGATTGATAGTAACAAACCTTTGGACAAAAGAAAATCACCTACTAAAACAGCAATTTTATTTTTCCACAAAGCATTCACAGAGAAAAAACCACGCCTTCTGTTACTGTCGTCTACTACATCATCATGCACTAAAGTAGCCGTGTGAATAAGTTCAATTACTGCAGCTCCTCGATATGTGCGGTCATTAACTTCATCTTTAGAAAGCATTTTAGCAACCAAAAACACAAACATAGGGCGCATTTGCTTTCCTTTTCTATTAACTATAAAATGGGTGATTTTGTTGAGCAACGCCACGCGTGAAGACATGAACAAGGAGAACTTTTTCTCGAAAAGTTCCATTTCATGTGCAATAGGCTGCTTTATTTTTTCAACTGTTTTCAAAGTTTGGCAAAGATAGTACTAAATGTTAAAACAATTTCTAAATAAATACTTGGCAAATACACAATCTTGGGTTAAAAGTGAATTTTAGCTGAAAGTTATAGCGTTTTGATAAATTATTTCATTTTAAAAATTTAATTTTGATACAAATAAATTGAATTATGAAATTAAGTCGCTCAACTTGGTTCTACATCATTGCAGCTTGTATTACTATATACGGAATTGTAACAGGAATGTTTCTGTTGATTATTCTTGCCTTCCCTATTGGTTTATTTGGGTTAAACTCTTCTGAAAATAACAAAGATTAGGTTAAACCTATTATAAACCATTCTGTAATTTTGATATTATCTAATATTTTAGAAGAAACTTAAAACACTACAAAATGTCAACATTATCACTACAAATATCTGAATTAAGAAAACAAGGTTACG
>SKIG01000122.1 GCA_007116535.1 Psychroflexus sp. | reverse complement strand
GCTTTCAATTTGTCACCTTTTAAATTAAAGGTTTCTCCGCTATAAGCATCTCGTAAATTCTTATTATGGAAGCCTTCAGGAAGTTCAAGTATGCTTCCTTCTTCCATATCAAATGCTACGACTACCAGATCTTCAAAGTTATCGGTTTTAAGATGTCTTGAGAAAGCATAAGGAGAATCACTAATTTTTTGGTGAATACCGGCGCCAATACTTGGGTGGTGTTGTCTAAATTTTCCAAGCTTTCGCCAATGAGACAAAACTTCTTGAACGTCAGAATTATTTTCTATTTCCTCCCAATTCATCATAGTTCGCAGAGTTGCATCTCCAACTGCATCTTCAACAATAAGGTTTCTGTTGCTTTCATCTCCGTAGTAAATCTGTGCTCCTCCCGGAGAAAGTAGTAGTCTATTAGCGGCTTCAATCCCTTTTTCTCTACTAGCATCATAAGGTTGTCCATCGTCATGAGAGGTTAAGTAATTTAAGACACTGTAGCCTTTCATACTTCCATTCAACACATCGCTATAACGCGAAAAATGCTCTTCCATAGTTTGTTGCATAGCATTCCACTTGAACTCAAAGTTGATTAAACTTGCAAAAGCATCATCAAAATAATTGATTTGTTTGTCGCCAAAATCAAATGATTTTTCATGACTGATAGCGTAATTATACACCTCGCCTACTAGGTAGAAGTCATTCTCATCGAGAACTTTTTCGGGGTTGGCTTCTTTCCATTCGCTGAATCTTGTTTGACAAATAGCATTGAATTCTTGCCAAACATATTCTTCTGTATGCTTTACGGTATCTACACGATAACCGTCAATTCCTAATTCTGTGATGTAGTCCGAAAGCCATTTCATTACATAGAATCGGGGTGCACGGGGATATCCTGTAGTTTCAAAAAAGGCATCTAAAGAAGCTACTTCTTCTTCATAGCGACCTTCATTTTTCCATTTTTCAATCAGAAACTCAGGTAATTCAACTACTTTATCAGATTCAGTTCGAATATCAGGCAGGTTATCTACCAAAGTACAAGTTACGGTAGTTTCAAAATTTTCGTAGCTACATGTTGGTGAAGTTCTTACCCACTCATCAGGCCACTGTTCGTCTTTGTCTGTAACAGGTCCAGTGTGGTTAACAACCGCATCAAGTAAGACACGGATTCCTTTTGCATGTGCTTTTTCTACTAATTCTTTTAATTCTTCTTTGGTGCCAAAATTAGGGTCTAAGCTTGTCCAGTCTTTTGCCCAATATCCGTGGTAAGCATATGTTTTTCCTGTTCCTTCGTCGGTTGCATCATGTATTTGCTCGACAATAGGAGTCATCCAAATAGCATTCACTCCTAGGTCGGAAAAATAATTGGCGTCTATTTTTTGAATGATTCCGCGTAAGTCACCTCCTTCAAAGCCACGAAGCACTCCAGTTTCTTTATCTCTGTTGAAATTAAAGTCATTGCTCTCGTCTCCATTTCTAAATCGATCGGTAAGCAGAAAATAGACGGTTGAAGCCTCCCACATAAAGGGAGCTTCTTTTGCTTCATTCATTTCTTGGTTTTCCTTTTCTTCAGCCGAACATCGAATAAAAAGGATGGTTGAAGCAAATACTAAAGCTAAAAAGCTAATTTTATTTATCAAATTCATAGTAAAAATATTAAAATCTTGCTGTCATTCGTAGGTTGAAAACACGTGGACTCAGGAAGTTTGGAACGGCAAATTGTCCTTGACTGCTTGCGTCTCTTACAAAGGTATTAGTTATGGAGTTAAGTCGGTCAAATAAGTTAAAAATTTCAAAACCGAAACTTAAATAGCGAAAGTTATTAAGAAAATGTCCTTCGCGTAGTACATCGTCTTCTTCTTTGATTGCATAAGAAAAGCCCGCATCTACTCTGTGGTAATCAGGAAGTCGATTTTGATATAAAAAAGGGTCTTCAAATCGAGGAGAACCTCCTGGCAAACCTGTATTATAAACCATATTCAGGTAGAGTTTCATCTTTGGGAACTTTTCTACGTAATCTTGAAATAGGATAGCAAATTTAAGCCGCTGATCGGTTGGTCTCGGAATGTAACCGCGCTCATCTGCTTTTTCTTCTGTTTTCATATAGCTAAAACTTACCCAACTTTCTGTTCCCGGAACAAATTCGCCATTCAATCGCATGTCAAGTCCATATGCATAAGCTTTTACATCATTTCTCGCTCGGTAACGAATACGTACATTTTCAATGGTAAATGGGTTGACGTTGTCCATGTCTTTGTAATACACTTCTGTAACTAACCGGAAGGGTCTTTTCCACATTTTAAAACTGTAGTCATTGGCGGCTACATAATGAATTGCACGTTGTGCTTTGACATTTGGTTGAACTTGACCTACGGAATCTCTAAGTTCTCGATAAAATGGGGGTTGGTGATACATACCTGTGGAAAGTCGAAAAATCATGTCTTTTTTCCATGCAGGTTTAATAGAAAACTGTGTTCTTGGACTAACTACCATTTGGGTTTGCGCAGACGTTCCCGCTCCTTGTGTTGTCCAACTGTGTCCTCGGACTCCTACATTCATCCAAGCTTCTGCACTTCCTATGTTTGTTCTGTAGCTCCATTGAAGAAACCCTGAAATTCTATCTATCTGCGTTTCATTAAAAGCACGTATCCGCTCGAATGGCTCGATGTCTCCTTCAAAAGGTTCATAGGGTTGTTGGTTGCGAATATCAAATTCAGGTGGTCGCACATTAAATCCTGCGGAGTCTATAACTTCATATTCTTGCAAACGATCACGAAAATCCTCATGTGTATACTTGAGTCCGTATTCAAACAAGTGTTCTCCTTCTTTGTAATTTCCTAAATGTTCAATATTAATGATGAAGGCATCTAATTTATTTCTTCCGTGAAGAAACTGAGAGCCTACTCCCTCTGAAAATTCAACTTCACCGAAATTGTCTGCACCAAAATCAGAGCTTACTGCTCCTAAACGGTATTGTGCCAAAATATCAAAATTTTCTTCTTCTTGCGTGTGGTAAGCAGACGCAATCAAGCGTGCATTGAACTTATCGTTGACTTGGTACGTAGCTTTAAAAGCGCCAAAACTCGTATCGTATCTTGTTTTTTCTTGACCTTCATAAAAAACTAGCAAGGCAATGGGTTGCGCGGCAGTTCCAAAATTTGTTCGGCGGGTAAAAGGTTCATAGTCATAAGTGTTTACAGCAAGGTTACCCAAAAAGCTTAACTCAAATTTTTCACTGAATTGGTAGGTGACATAAGTTTGCGCATCGGTAAATCTAGGAACGAAGTTGGCTTCAATTTGCTTTGCATTTACAAAAAGGCTATTGTCTCTATAACGAACTCCTCCAATGGCAGTAAGCTTTTTGTTTTTCGAAACGCCTTCTAAGGAAACACTTCCTCCTAACAAACTTGCTTCAAAAGAACCTCCAAATTCAGTAGGTCTTCGGTATTCAATATCTAACACAGAAGACAGTTTATCACCAAACCTCGCTTTGAATCCTCCTGCTGAAAAATTAACGCTTCGAACCATATCAGTATTAACAAAACTCAAGCCTTCTTGCTGACCGCTTCGTATTAAAAAAGGGCGATAGACTTCAATTTCATTAACATAAACTAAATTTTCGTCATAGCTTCCACCTCTAACGGAATATTGCGTACTTAATTCATTATTCGAATTGACTCCAGGAAGCGTATTCAAAATATTTTCTACACCTGGATTGGCGCCAGGGATTCTTCTAACAACAGAAGGGCTTAAACTTGAGATACCTTCAATACGGGTTCTTTTTTCTGCGGTGATGGTTACTTCGCCAATTTGTTCTTCGTCTTCTTTTAGCACCAAGTTTAATTCAATATCATCCCCTGGAGAAACTTTTATTCGTGTTGTAAGTTGCTTAAAACCAAGAAAATTTACTTTTATTTCAATGGTTTTGTTGGCGGGAATATCGATGACGTAAAATCCATTTTTGTTGGTTGTTGTACCTTCATTTGCATAGGTGATTTCAGCAAAAGGAATGGGGTTATTGTCTTGGTCGAAAATAATTCCTTTTACCCGACCTGTTTGAGCCTGCAAAGTAGTTATGCTCCCTATAAGTATAGCGAGATAACAACAAATTTGATATACAAAAGTTTTAGTTCTTTCTGTAAATTTCAGCTTCAAAAGTACTGGTATTTCCAACTTTATCTCGCACAACAATTTTTAACTCATTTTTTCCATCTTGGAAAATCCCATCGTTAAAATCGTATGTCAAGGTCTTGTCTTTGTATTCGTATTCCATTAAAATAAACTTCCCATTCACGCTAGCTCTGTAGCTATCAATTCCTGTGTCTTCATCATCTACTTCAACAATTAAATAACGAAAATCAGACATCCATTGCTTATTACGGAAATTTTTAGGTTTTATTGTGGGAGGTGTTTTATCGTAGGCAATTTCGTAGCGCCCAAACTGATTAATTTGAGCCACAATTCGGTCTTGGCTGAGTTTTGCAGCGACATAATTTTTTGGTCCCCATGGCATAACATTGGCTATGTATGCTTTTTCTTTTAGTTCTTGAGGAAGGTGGCTGATGTCAAATCCTAAACTTACTTTATTGTGAATTGGAGTTTTGTAGTCATGCAAATCAACTGCATTTTGATGGAACTCAATAGAAAGATAAGCGTCTTCATACAAGCTACCCTTAGGAAAATAAACATCTACATTCTTTTCCTCAAAAGCTGCAGGTTGATTTGCTAGTACATGATAAGGTGTAGTTTTAGATGGGACTGCTTTTGTAATCGCTAGTGAATCGGCTTCAATAGGAACCAAAATTTCTTTTTTGTTTCCTGCAAAATCTTCAACACTAATATGGTATTGATAGGTCGCCTGAGGTATGGAAAGATTTAGAATTCCATTTCCTACATTAGTGTCAAAAATTTGTGTGGGTTTCTTTTTAGAAAATAGACGCTGAATTTTTGTTTTGTGTTCTTTAGCAAAACCATAATCAATTAAATAATTCAAATACCTTGTTTCTCCAAAAGAGAATTTATCGAAAATCAAACCAAAATGTGGCTGACCATTGAGCTTTGTTTGAATTTTATATACGCCATTTCTGTTTACAGCTTTATCAAGCTGATCGTCGGTAACTACTCCAAAACCAATTTTCCCAAAAGCTACGATTGGGTCTGCTTTGAAAGTGTTTTCTCCTGTTGAATTTAATTTTACTCGCTGTCTTCCTTGAATACCTCCCACTTGGCTATTTTCATCTAGCGTATATACCCAAAGTCCGTTAATCCGAGGGGGAATATTGTCTTTTATTTCTTCGAAGCCAAAAAGAAGAGGATTCATGGGTTGTGCTTTAGAGTCACGGATTTCAAAATGAACATGAGGTCCACCACTCGAACCACTATTTCCACTATATCCAATGACTTCTCCTTTTTTGACAGTGATTTTATTCGACTCCAGAAAATCCTGAATTACATAGGACTCTTTTTGGTATTGAAGCTTTTTTACATGTGCTTCAATGTTTGGCGAAAATGACTCTAAATGAGCGTAAACAGTTTGATACCCATTGGGATGATTGATGTAAAGCACCTTTCCATAGCCAAATTCGTTTACGTTAATCCTAGCAACATATCCATCTGCGGAAGCTTTTACAGGGAGTCCTGTTCTACCTTGTGTTTTGATATCAATCCCCGCATGGAAATGATTGTTTCTAAGTTCACCAAAAGTTCCTGACAGAATAATTGGAATGTCTAAAGGAGAGGCAAAATAATCTTTGGGGATTTCTTGCCCATGAATTAAATTAAAAAGAAAAATAAATATAAAAAACTTAACAACTTTCATAACTAGATGTGCTTGTTGGTCAATTCTGCTAAGTTAATGATTTTTTAGATTTTGGTTGATTTCATCAATGTATTTTAGCACCTCGTCTTTACCGACACCTGAGCTTGAAGAAGTAATGAAATAAGG
>SKIG01000116.1 GCA_007116535.1 Psychroflexus sp. | reverse complement strand
CAAATAGATGAAGTTTTTGTTTATTTCTCCATGAATGAAAAAGACTTTTTAGACTTCGTAAGTGAAGCCAAAGGAAATAACATACAAGAAAAGATTGAAGCTCTTCCTGAAATAGAACTCATACTCTCAAATGGCAGAGTATTCAAAAATAAAGGAAGGATTGAAGCCATTTCAGGAGAAGTTAACCCAACAACGGGAAGCGTTAGTTTTAGAGCAAGATTCAAAAATGACGGCGGAATTATTCGTGACGGTGGAAGCGGAAGAGTGCGTATTCCAACTTTTTACGAAGATAAATTAGTTATCCCAATTGTTTCTACCTTCGAGCGTCAAAACAAAACCTTTGTTTACAGAATTGTCAAGGATTCTTTAGTCGAAAATGTAATTAGTATCGAAAATGCTACAGATCAAGTTTATGTGCTCAAAAACGGTTTTGAAGAAGGGGATTATATCCTAGGTAAGGGAGCTAACCGTGTAAAAGATGGAGAAATAATTAACCCCCAAAAAACAAGTATGGAGGATATTTTATCTTCGTACGAAACAGTATTTCGGTAAACTATGCTAAAGACATTTATCAATAGACCTGTACTATCCACAGTAATTTCAATTATTTTGGTTATGCTTGGTATTTTGGGGGCCTTAGATCTTCCTGTTACCCAATATCCCGACATTGCGCCACCAACAGTTCAAGTACAAGCAACCTATCCTGGAGCTAATGCTGCTACTATTATAGAAAGTGTAATTGGTCCTTTGGAAGAGCAAATCAATGGTGTGGAAGGAATGACTTACATTACTTCGACGGCAAGTAACGATGGTTCGGCACAAATCAATATTTTCTTTGACCAAGACTACGATCCTGATATTGCTGCTGTTAATGTTCAAAATAGGGTTGCCCGTGCTTACTCTATTCTACCCGATGAAGTAGTTCGATCGGGAATTATTACTCAAAAGCAAACCAACACTGCTTTGGTGTATATATCCGTTTACTCCTCTAATCCCACCTACGATGATACTTTTGTTCAGAATTACCTGAATATAAATGTCAAACCTGAATTGGAAAGAGTCAATGGTGTAGCCAATGTAAATGTATTTGGAGGAAAAGACTACGCAATGCGTTTATGGCTAGACCCTTCAAAAATGGCCAATTATAATTTGAATGCTTCGGAAGTCATTCAAGCCGTTCGAGAGCAAAGTATTGAAGCTGCTGCAGGTTCTATTGGACAAAATGCAGGCGAAGCTTTCGAATATGTGATTCGCTACAAAGGAAGATTCAAAACAGTTGAAGAGTACGAGAATATCATCATTAAAGTAATTGATAATGACAAAATACTTCGACTAAAAGATGTTGCTGATATAGAACTTGATGCATTTTCTTACGCTACAAAAACACGTTCCAAAGGTCATCCCGGAATGAGTTTTGGTGTTTTTCAAACACCGGGATCTAATGCACAGGAAATTATTGAGCGATTGTACGTAAAACTTGAAGAATTAAAAGCCAACTTTCCTGAAGGAATGGATTATATTATCAATTACGATACGAATCGATTCTTGACAGCTTCAATAGATAAGGTCAAATCAACTTTAATACAAGCTTTTCTACTTGTATTTGTAGTAGTTTTTATTTTTCTTTAGGATTTAAAAACTACCTTAATACCCGCTATTGCAGTTCCTGTTTCATTAATAGGAACCTTCTTTTTTATGAACCTGTTTGGGTATTCGATTAACTTACTTACACTTTTTGCTTTAGTACTTGCAATAGGTATTGTTGTAGATGATGCCATTGTGGTTTCCGAAGCAGTTTTCACCAAAATTGAAGAAGGACAAAAAAACGCACGTCTTGCCTCGATAAGTGCAATGAATGAAATAAGCGGAGCAATCATTTCTACAACCTTAGTAATGGCGGCCGTTTTTGTGCCAGTAACTTTTATCAAAGGTCCTGCAGGTGTTTTCTATGAGCAATTTGGTGTAACACTTATTATTGCAATTGTTATCTCCTCTATCAATGCACTTACATTAAGTCCTGCTTTATGTGCACTTATTCTCCGACCAAAAAACAAGAAACCAAAAAGCATTTTAAGTGGATTTTATAAAGCATTCAATACTTCTTATAATTATCTGCGAGACAAATACATGACTTCTTTGCAATTTCTAATGCGCAAGAAATGGATTACGTTTGGCATAGTTGTTTTTTCTATACTTGGGGCTTATTGGGTAGATGCCAATATTTCAAAAGGCTTTGTGCCAACAGAAGACAGAGGAGTAATATTTATGAACCTAGAGTTGCCTATTGGGGCTTCTTTAGACAGAACCGTGCGAGCAACTGATGAGGTGTATCAAAAAATTAAAGACATTCCTGGGGTGAGGAACGCTTCCATTACTAGTGGCAGAAATTTCTTTTCAGGTTCAGGAAGTTCTTATGCGCAGGGATTCATTATTCTTGACCCTTGGAGCGAACGAACAAGCGAAGAGAAATCGGTTGATAATTTAGTTAAGCAGTTGAAGCAAAAGACAAGTGATATTTATGATGCTAACATTATTTTCTTTACTCCATCGAGTGTTCCAGGGTATGGAAGTGCAGATGGTTTTGAAGTGCAGCTTGTCGATCGTGCGTATGGAGACCTTAAAGACCTCGACCGTGCAGCCAAAGAATTTGTAGAATTACTTAATCAAGATCCACGAATTGGTTTTGCTTCTAATTCATTCAATACAGGATTTCCACAACTTGAGTTAGAAATTGATGTACCAAAAGCAAAATTAAGTGGCATTCCTATAGACGAAATTATCGGAGCATTGCAAGCTTATGTAGGTGGATTTTATGTAGCTGATTTCAATAAGTTTGGAAAGCAGTTCCGTGTTTTTGCACAGGCTTACCCTGAAGATAGAAACAGCATTGAACAACTCAATAGTATCTTTGTAAAAACAGCCTCAGGAGAAATGGCTCCGATTACTGAATTTATTGAATTAAATAGAGTCTATGGTCCGCAAACCATCAAACGTTTCAATTTATATAATGCGGTCGCCATTAATGGTTCATCTGCGCCAAATATGAGCTCCGGAGATGCAATTGAAGCAGTTCGAGAAGCTGCAAAACAATTACCTAATAATTTCGATATTGATTTTTCAGGGATTACTCGTGAAGAAATTACTGTTGCAGGACAAGCTGTTATCGTTTTTTTATTAATTGTTTTGTTTGCTTATTTCTTTTTGGCGGCACAATACGAAAGCTATTTATTACCCTTTGCAGTAATATTGTCTTTACCTATTGGAGTTGCAGGAGCCTACTTGGTTACGTATGCAAGTGGACTTCAGAACAATATTTATTTTCAAATTGCCTTAGTCATGCTTGTTGGTCTCTTGGCTAAAAATGCCATTCTTATTGTCGAATATGGTATTCAACGAAGACGACAAGGATACAGCATCGCTCGTTCATCATTAGACGCAGCAAGAATGCGATTACGACCAATTTTGATGACTTCGCTAGCTTTTGTCTTGGGTTTACTTCCTCTTGTTTTTGCGCAGGGAGTAGGAGCAAAAGGGAATCAATCTATTGGAACGGGAGCAGCCGGAGGCTTGCTAATCGGAACCTTAGTAGGCGTGTTAGTTATTCCAATTTTGTTTAGTGTGTTTCAGCATTTACAAGAAAAAATTTCAGGAAAACCAAGTATAACCAAACCAACTGAATAAGAATGAAGCGATATTCATACAAATCGATTGTTATTTTGGCTTTGCTTGTGCTAACGCTCAAATCTTGTTTTTTAGCAAAGGAATATGAGCAACCTAAAGAATTTGAACCTAACGAATCTCTCTTTAGAACGGACAATATCCAAAAAGATAGTACCTCAATCGCAGAAATTTCATGGCGAGACTTTTTTCTAGATGAAAGCTTGCAAAAACATATTGAAGAAGGATTAGAAAATAGCATCGATATTCGCATTGCTTTAAATCAAATTTTAATCGCTAATGCGTATGCTAAAGAAGCCAAAGCAGGTTTTTTTCCTGAAATAAACTTTGATGGAGGGGTAAATTACCAAAACTTAGCCAGCAATTCACAGTTTGGTGGATTTTTCAATTTGATAACCCAATACGAAGCTGATGTTAATTTAAGCTGGGAAGCAGATATATGGGGAAAGATTAAAAGCGGGCAAAGAGCACAACAAGCAGCGCAACTTCAAAGTATAGCTGCGCACCAAGCAGTAAAAACAGATTTGGTGGCTAACATAGCGACAACTTATTTTGAAATAACTGCATTAGACAAGCAGATTTCGATAACCGAAAAAACCATTGCTACCCGTCAAGAAAGTTATGAAACAGCCAAAGCCCTAAAATCTTCAGGTCAACTTACTGAGGTTGGTGTACAACAAACTAAGGCCCAAGTGCATGCCGCCGAAGCTATCCTTATCGACTTGAAAAACGAACTAAGGTTAGCGGAAAATAGATTAAGTATACTGAAGGCTATTTATCCCACTCAACCTGAACGAAATTCTTTAGATGAAATTGAATTAGCATCAGGCACTTCGGAAGGTTACCCTATTCAGCTTTTGCAAAATAGACCTGATGTACGAGAAGCAGAGCAAGCTTTTGTGAATGCTTTTCAATTAGAAAATGTTGCCCGTGCAAATTTATATCCAAGTTTGATACTTAATTCATCAGCAGGTTTGCAAAGTTTAAAGTTTAGCGATTTCATTAGTCCAAACTCGTTTTTTTACAATGCTTTTGGAGGAGTTACCCAACCAATTTTTAACCGAAGGAGATTGAAGACAGAAAGAGAAGTTGCAGAAATAATGAAACTTCAACAGGCGCTAACTTTTCAGCAAAAAGTATTGCAAGCAGGCCAAGAAGTTTCAGATGCATTATACCAAGTAGATATGTTTGGTTTAAAAATAGAAGCAAAAGATAAAGAGTTTTCCGCATACGAACATGCTTATGAAGGTGCAAAAGAACTGCTGATAAATGGAATAGCCGATTACTTAGAAGTGCTCAATGCGCAAGAAAATGTACTACAAACCGAGCTAGATTTGGTACAAGCCAAGCGGGACTTGTTTACCTCAAAAGTCAATTTATACAGAGCTCTTGGAGGAGGTTGGCAGTAAAATAGGATGTTTAAACTAACTTTATGACTTCAGAAAAAAGACGAACTAACTTTGGTTCAGCACTTTCAGCAGTGGCAATAATATCTTGAACATCGATAGGTTGTAAATGGTCAGGGTCACATTCATCAGTAAGCACAGAGATTGCAGCAACGGGAATATGTAGATGATTAGCAACGATTACTTCAGGAACGGTACTCATCCCAACTGCATCAGCTCCAATAATTTTTAAGTAGCGATATTCAGCTCTTGTTTCTAATTGTGGGCCTAAAACCGAAGCGTAAACACCTTCGTGTAAGTTGATTTTTTCTCTAAGAGCAATTTCTTTGATGAGTGAATTTATTCTAGGATTGTAAGGAGCATGCATATCTACAAATCGTTCTCCAAATTGACTCACTCCTTTAAATGCTAACGGCGATCCACCTTGTAAATTAATATGATCATCAATCAACATCAAATCTCCTTTTTTGAATTCTTTGTTGATAGCCCCCGCTGCATTAGAAATCAGAATTTTTTTTACTCCTAACTCATTCATTATTCGAATGGGGTATGTAACATCCTGCAAAGTATAGCCTTCATATAAGTGAAATCTACCTTGCATAACGATTACTTTCTTTCCTCCAAGTGTTCCAAAAATAAGTTTGCCTTGATGAAATTCGACTGTAGCTGTTGGGAAATAAGGTATATGATTATAAGAAACTTCAACTTCAATATCAACATGGTTAACTAACTTACCTAAGCCTGTCCCTAAAACTATTCCTATTTCAGGTTGCATGAATCCTTTTTCTATTAAATATTCGGTAGTTTTCTGAAGTGCTTCTTTCATAAATTAATATATTTTGCTGTTTTTGCACATACTAT
>SKIG01000113.1 GCA_007116535.1 Psychroflexus sp. | reverse complement strand
ATAAAGAAAGTATAAAGATAAATTTTTCAACTTTATTCTTACTAAAATTATTTGCTAATTTGTGGTTAAACCCATTTATTTTAAAGAATTACAAACATTACTTTTGCACAAATCAATTCAATGACAGTTACTCTACTACTCGCTTACTTTACCTCATTTGCTTTTGTTAGTTATGGAGTGATGGCTTTTGCATCTACTTACATGAAACAAGAATTTATTCGCTATGGCTTAAGTAAATACAGAAAACTAGTGGGAATTCTTGAAATTATTGGGGGGCTTGGTCTATTCGTTGGCACTTGGATTCCCCTACTTTTCATTTTAGCAGCATCAGGCTTATGCTTACTAATGATTTTAGGTTTTGCAACTCGAGTATATATTAAAGATTCTGTGTTTCAATCTGCTCCGGCTTTATTTTTTGCCTTACTGAATGCTTTTTTTGTGTATTAATATGTAAACGGTCAAGTTTTTTAGTCTTATATTTTATTAAAACTAAGTCTAAATAAGCTTTAAGATTGTATATTTGTGCCCGCTTTTGGAGAGTAAATATTTTGGAATTAAAGTTTGCTCTACCAAGCCATTAAATTTTTTGAGTTTTTAAATAAAAAATAAACACGAACATGAAAAAATTACTTTTTTTAGCTTGCTTCACTTTGTTGTTGGCTTCTTGTGAAGAAAATACTTCCAAAGATGAAAAACAAGAAGTAAACATCTACACGCATAGACACTACGAATCTGATCAGGAACTTTTTAAGTTATTTGAAGAAGAAACAGGAATTCAAGTAAATGTAATCAACGCAAGTGCAGATGAGTTAATTCAAAAGATGGTTTTAGAGGGTGCTCAATCTCCAGCGGATGTCTTAATTACTGTTGACGCAGGTCGCTTGTTTCGTGCCAAAGAAAAAGAATTGCTTCAATCAGTTTCGTCTTCATTCCTAGATTCGATTGTTCCAACTCACCTTAAAGATGAACAAAATCAATGGTTTGCTTTAACCAAGCGTGCGAGAGTGGTTGCGTATGCAAAAGAAAGAGTCGATCCTTCTGAAATTATTTCTTACGAAAATTTGGTGAATGAAGAATGGAAAGGAAAGCTACTTTTGCGTAGTTCTTCGAATATATATAACCAATCTTTAATGGCTTCAATCATCGCCAATAACGGAGAAGAGGCAGCAAGTCTATGGGCGAAAGCTTTGGCAGGAAACATGGCTCGTTCTCCAAAAGGAAATGACAGAGACCAAGTAATTGCTGTTGCCAAAGAAGAAGGCGATTTAGCGGTTGTAAATACCTATTATATAGGAAAAATGCTTCAGTCTAATGACAAAACAGAATTAGAATCAGCGCAAAAAGTTGGTATTTATTTCCCAAATCAGGATGATAGAGGAACTCATATTAATATTAGTGGTGCAGGGGTTGCCAAATATGCTCCTAACAAAGAAAATGCTACAGCGTTTATCGAATTCCTTCTTAGTGAAAAAGCACAAGCTATTTTTTCTTCTTCAAATTTTGAGTATCCCGTAAATGAAGCTGTTGAAATGGCTGATTTATTGAAGCAATGGGGAGAATTTAAAGAAGATAAACTTTCTTTGAACAAGCTTGGCGAATTCAATAAGCGTGCTGTTATTCTTTTTGATGAAGCTGGTTGGAAGTAAGTAAATGAGTCTACAAAATAGCTTTCTTAAGCTCCGTAGAGACTTTAATAGATGGTCGTGGTCAACACTTTTGTTGTTGGCTATCATCGCCATTCCTGTCATTACTATTTTTATTAAGTTATTCGATGGTCCTGGCGAAAGTTGGGGGCATATCAGCAAAGTATTGCTTGTAGATTATCTTACCAACTCATTTTGGTTAGCTGTTTTTTGTACTTTTTTTACCCTGCTTTTTGTCGTATCCACCGCATGGCTTGTTACTCGCTATGAATTTCCACTGAGAAAGCATTTGGAATGGATGCTCATCATTCCCTTAGCCGTTCCTGGTTATATCATGGCTTATGCTTATGCAGGTTTTTTGGATTATGGAGGAGGCGTTTCACAGGTGGTTCATTGGTTAGGAGTAGAGAATTTTAAGCTTGACATTATGAATGTCTATGGGCTTTCATTCGTTTTGAGCATCTCGCTATTTTCTTATGTATACGTAAGTACACGCGCTTTTTTCTTGACTCAAGCAGTCAACTTATTGGAGGCATCTCGAATGCTTGGAACAAGTGAACGTACTTCATTTTTTAAGCTTATTCTTCCGTTGGCTCGACCTGCTATTATTGCTGGGCTAATCTTAGTTTTGATGGAGGTGCTAAATGATTATGGCGCAGCTCAGTATTTTGGAGTGAATACCTTTACCACAGGAATTTTCAGGTCTTGGTTTTCGTTAGAAGAACCTGAAACAGCTATTTACTTATCCGCGCTTTTGTTAGTGTTAATTTTCAGCCTTATTCTAATCGAAAAATGGCAACGCCGGAAAATGCAATTTTCATCCGCAAAAATTTCTCGAATCACCACATCCAATCGTTTGGTTTTATCAAATTTTGGTCAGTTTGTTATTTTATTTTGGGTGTTGTTGCCTGTTGTACTAGGTTTTATTATTCCCCTATATCAATTATTGGTGTGGGCTTCCAAAACTTTCGAAATGGTATTTGACGATGGCTTCTTTTGGTTGTCTTTTCAAAGTTTTGGCATTGCATTTATCACAGCCATTTTTACGGTACTTTTCGCCTTACTTTTGCTGTATTTTTCCAAATGGAATAAAATTTACCACATACAAAATGCAGCTAAATTAGGGATTTTAGGTTATGCTATTCCTGGCGCGGTGGTCGCTATCGGAATCATGATTCCTACTTTATTTATAGATAAGTGGATGATAGAAAAAGGCATCGCTACAAAATTTATTATCAACGGAACTCTTATCGCATTGGTGTATGCTTATGTGGTGCGCTTTTTAGCGGTTGCATACCAACCTCTTGAATCCTCTGCATTAAAAGTAAATACAAGCATCCCCGATTCTTCAAAAGTCTTGGGAATGGGGAATTTCAAAACATTTTTCAAAATTGAATTCCCCCTCATAAAAGCAGGGATGCTATCGGCTTTTATATTAGTCTTCATAGACACCCTTAAGGAATTACCTTTAACCTTGATTCTTAAACCATATCATATCAATACTTTAGCGGTGAAAGCTTTTGAGTATGCAAGTGACGAAATGGTCATGCATGCCGCTATCCCGTCACTTTTTATTATATTAACAGCGGTAATACCTGTAATTTTTCTAAATAAGTTACTTTTGCAACATGGATAAAATTCTTGAAATCAAATCCCTTTCCAAAAGCTTCGATGGCGGTAAAAAATTTGCTGTCAACGATGTCGATTTTCATATCAATAGGGGAGATATTTGTGCTGTTGTAGGAGAAAGCGGAAGCGGAAAAACAACGCTAATTCGTCTTATTGCAGGATTAGAGCATCCCGATAATGGAACAATTACAATCAATGGTAAAGAAGTTTCTTCCATCAAAAAAGTTGTCGTTCCCGAAAAAAGAAACATCGGTATGGTATTTCAAGAATATGCCTTGTTTCCACATTTGAATGTGTTGGACAACATACTTTACGGAATCTCCAAAAAGAAAGATAAAAAGAAAATTGCTGCTGAAGTTCTTGAGTTAGTAGGTTTGAAGGATTACCACGAGCGTTATCCTCACGAATTATCGGGTGGACAACAACAACGAGTTGCGCTTGCGCGCGCTTTAGCACCAAATCCATCTTTGCTAATTTTAGACGAACCTTTTAGTAATTTGGATGCAATGTTGCGTATGCAGCTACGAAATGAAGTTTTCAATATCATAAAAAAAATGGGTGTGACCGCAATTTTTGTGACGCATGATACCCAAGATGCGTTGGCCGTAGCCGACGAGATATTGATTTTTCAAAACGGGCATTTAATTCAAAAAGATCAGGCTTCAGAATTATACAATAAGCCCCAATCCATTTATGTGGCCTCACTTTTCGGAAACACCGTACAATTAAATAAGGGACTTAAAAATGCTTTCCGATGTCCTTTGAAAGAAGACTGCTGTCACGCTATTCGAAATGAAAAAATCAGCATCAATGCTTCCGATTGTGAGTATGTAACCACAGCAAAAATTTTGAAGCGAACCTTCTTAGGAACGCATACACAACTTATGCTAGAACTAGAAAATGGTGAGCATCTAACCGTAGTTACACCAGAAGCTGTTTTAGGAAATGAAATTAGCGTTGGATTCAATTCAAAAGATGTGTTGGCTTTTGATGATTAATATGAAAGATATTTTGATATAATTCAAAAATTTAATTTATGAGTAAATGAAAATCATTAGTTTACTTATGGAATTGACCTTGGTCATATCTACATATATTTCTACCTTTTGTTTAGCTTCGAGCGGAGTCGAGAAGTTATTGGCTCTGGAAGGAGTTTGTCTAGAAGAATTGAAGGGCTCGAATTCTCTAAAATAGTGTTGATTATTAAAATTTTTATGAGTTGCAATTTTGATAAACCAAAAGTCATTTTCTTTTTTCTATCTTTACCAAAAAAGGCGAAACATTGAAATTAAGCAATCCACTTAATTACCTTCTTTTAGCAATTTTAAGTTGCTTAAATTTTAGTGTAGTACAGGCTCAATTTCAACCCAATGTAGATTTTCAAAAAGTAGAAGCCTTTGTGAAAGTTATTCCTGAAACAAAAACTGTTGTTGGCAAGGCAACTTATTCACTTCAAATCTTGAAAGATACGACCGAGTTTTTTTTGGTCGCGAAGTCCATGACGTATTCAATAGAAGACTTACCTAGACGAACAAAAGTTACTTACCATGACGAAAAGCTTCATTTCAAAGGGAAATTTAAAGCTGAAAAAGAAATTGTTTTCACCATAGAATATGAAATGCAACCTAAGCAAACGCTTTATTTTTATGGGTTTAATCACGATGAAGGTGACGACCAAATTTGGACGCAAGGGCAAGGAAAATATACTTCGCATTGGTTACCTTCCTTGGACAACCCAAGAGATAAAATGGTGTTTGAACTTTCTGTGGAATCTCCCAAAAACTTACAGGCCGTTGCTAACGGAAAATTTATCAGAAAAATAGAACGAGATTCCACTAGTTTATGGCAGTTTCAGATGAAGAAGCCTATGAGTAGCTACCTGCTTGCTTTTGCTGTTGGCGATTATGCTCACGAGCGAGTCTATTCCTCTTCAGGGATTCCGCTTCATTTGTACATGCAACGAAAAGACATGAGTTTTTTTGAAGCCACTTACCGCTACTCGCAGGAAATGTTCGATTTTTTAGAAAATGAAATTGGCGTTCCTTATCCTTGGGAAGTCTATCAGCAAATACCTGTTCGGGATTTTTTGTATTCCGGAATGGAGAATACTACCTTGACTATTTTTTCTGATAATTTTATTGTCGATGAAACTGGTTTTGTAGACCACAACTATATTTCGGTAAACGCACATGAGTTGGCGCATCAATGGTTTGGAAATTTAGTGACAGCAGAATCAGACGAGCATCATTGGTTGCAAGAAGGCTTTGCCACCTATTATGGCTTACTTGCTGAACGAGAAATTTTCGGCGAACCACACTTTTATCGCTCTTTATACGTATCAGCTGAGCAATTAAAAGCGTTAAGCGACAAAGGTAAAGGCGAGGCCATCTTAAGAACAAAAGCTTCATCTTTGACTTACTACCAAAAAGGAGCTTGGGCATTGCATATTTTAAGTGAAAAAATGGGCGAGGAAAAATTTCGTCTTGCAGTAAGAAATTACCTTGAAAAATACCAATATTCAACAGCTAATACAGATCAATTTTTAGCAGAAGTCGCTGAGGTTTCGTCGGTAGATATAGCAGCATTTAAATTGGATTGGTTGCAACAATCAGCCTTTCAAGCTGAAGAAGCACTTGAATCCTTGAAGAAGTCCTTGTTTATAAAGCAATACCTCGAACTTCTT
>SKIG01000001.1 GCA_007116535.1 Psychroflexus sp. | reverse complement strand
TTTTTTTTGAATACTGATATTTTAAAAATATGATTTATGTCAGTTTTACTGTTTTTGATATATGCTTTGTAACTTTAGTCACATCTGATTGAAAACCCAAGTGTTAATTTTACCAAAACTTAAAATATTTACCATGAAAGTAGAACAAATTTATACAGGGTGTATTGCTCACGCAGCATATTATATTGAAAACAATGGCGAAGCAGCAGTATTTGATCCATTAAGAGAAGTTGGCCCTTATCTTGAAAGAGCTCAAAAAGACAATGCGAAAATTAAGTACGTTTTTGAAACGCATTTTCATGCAGATTTTGTGTCAGGACATTTAGACCTTGCTAAAAAATCAGGTGGTGAAATTGTATATGGTCCTACTGCAAAACCGGGTTTTGATGCTATTGTTGCAGAAGATAATCAGCTATTTAAAGTTGGTGATTATACGGTTAAAGTAATTCACACACCAGGGCATACTATGGAGAGTACCACTTATCTTTTGATAGATGAAAACGGAAATGAACATGGTATCATTACAGGTGATACTTTATTTATTGGTGATGTTGGTCGCCCTGATTTAGCACAACATGTCATTGAAGACTTAACAGAGCGCAAGCTAGCAAGTCATTTATATGATTCACTACACAATAAAATTTTACCTCTATCAGATGATTTGATTGTTTATCCAAATCATGGAGCAGGAAGTGCTTGTGGGAAAATGATGTCAAAAGAAACAACCGACACTTTAGGGAATCAGAAGAAAACAAATTACGCTCTTCAACCTATGGAGAAAGAGGAGTTTATTGATAAATTGTTAGATGGATTAACAGCTCCACCTGCATATTTTCCAAAAAATGTTTTGATGAATATTCAAGGTTACGAAAGTTTGGATGAGGTGATGCATAGAGGACATCAACCTCTTTCTCCCGAAGCTTTTGAAGCTGCTGCTAACGAAACTAGAGCACTAATTTTGGATACACGTCATGCAGATGTGTTCAAAGAAGGTTTTATACCTAATTCAATCAACATTGGTTTAGATAGTAACTTCGCCATGTGGGTTGGTGAATTGATTCCGGATATTAAGCAACAAATTTTGTTAGTTACCGATGAAGGTAAAGAGGAAGAAAGTATCATTCGACTTGCTAGAGTTGGCTATGATCATGCCATCGGATTCTTGAAGGGCGGTTTTAGTGCTTGGAAGTCGGCAAATAAAGAAGTTGATAGCATAGATAGGATTACAGCTGCAGAAATGGTACAAATGACCAAAGAAAAAGATGTTCAGATTTTTGATGTTCGCAAGAAAAGTGAATTCGATTCGCATCATCTTGTGGGTGCTGAAAATACTCCGTTGAATCAGCTGAATGAGTTCATAGCAACTTTTCCAAAAAATGAGACTTTTATTTTACATTGTGCTGGAGGATACAGAAGTATGATTGCTGCTTCGATGCTTAAAGCAAGAGGATTTGATAATTTTGTTGATGTAAGCGGCGGATTTAACGACATCAAAGAACAAAAAGAAGCAAAATTGACAGACTACGTTTGTCCATCGACTATGCTGTAAGCATATTCGTTTGAATATATTCTAATAAATAATTTAGGGTTAAAATATTAAACCAAAGAGACTCTTGATAGTATATCGAGAGTCTTTTTTTTGTAAGAAATTTGAATTTTATTCTTTTGTTTCATGTGAGGGGGTTTTGCCTCTAAATCTTGTTTTTAATTCAATACATATTAGTTATACGTATGCTTGCGTTAGGGATTGTAGCGGAAATCACGGAGTGAATTGCTAGTAGATTTGTAGTGAGCAAAAATGCGACCTTAGAAGCATTTTTGCTACCCAAAATCTTAGCAATGTAACGAGTAATTGAAGCGAAAAGCCCGCCCGCTTGTTTTTTAAACAAGGTGAACGCTCAACAAATTTTAAAACATGGCTTGTATTTGTAGCCTAAGTAAGTTACCATGTTGTTGGTTAAAGGGATCGAGGGAGTTTTCGAAAGTACGGTTGCTAATTACATATCCTGCATTAATGCGTAATGCTTTGTCTATCTGCCATTCGGTACCAAACTCTAATTCGTTGACTTTGTGTCTTGTGGCGTCTAATTCGAATTTTTTTCCTCCGTCGTAATACTGGTATCTTGCGTAGGGTATTAGCTGATGAGTCTTGATTGGCACAAAATACATGAGTTGAATGTATCCGCCATAAAGTTCGCTTGATGCTATGTTGTTTTCGGTATTATTGAATTGAGGACCAACGCCATAAGTTGCTTCGGCAGTAATTCCGAAGGGTTGGGGGTAGTAAATGAAACTTGCCGCAATACGCTGATCATCGAAAGTTGGGGTTTGTCCATCGCTCGTCATTACATCGAATTTTCCTATATATCCCGACAGAGAAGTTTCAATATATTGTCCGTTTTCAGTTTTGAAAGGGTAGGTGAGGCGAGCTGCATAATGCGAAACGGGATTGACACGGGTATTCCCTCCTTGTCCGTTGTAAGCTCCTATTCCAGACATTCCGTGGTCATTAGCGCCTTTAAGCCCGCTACTTACTAAATAATCGATTCGTTCTTTGATGTGTTCTGGTGTGTAATATAAAAAGACACCTAAATCTCGTTCATTAAACTGCGCACTATTCATTGCATCTGTTCTGTCTATTGCGACTCTGTGTCTTGAGTCTACTAGTAAATCGTGCCCAACTGGAATTCTACTAAGTCCAACGCGCGCACGAAATGTATTGTCTTTTCCAATACCGACATCTACCCAACCTTCTCTAAGCAAAGCAGAGTGATTGAAGGCTTCGGCAAATTCCGGCATGAGGTAGTAGTAAATTTTTTCATTCAGGTAGCCTTTGACCTCCACACGAACTCGTTTTAAGTTGAAGCCTCCGTTTTCGCCAATAGATTCGTCGCATTGCAAACACTGCAAATCAGGATTGGTTTCTAGCAACCTATTGTAGCGAAGTTGCGCATAACCTCCGATTTCAATTTTCTCGTACCAAGTTTTTTCTTTGAGTCCTGTTTTAGTTTCTTCTTTACTTTTTTCTTTGTCCTGAGCCAAGCATGTTCCCATATTTCCTACTAAAATTAGTAGGAAAAATAGAAAGTAATTATTGAAGTTAATTGTCTTCATCTTTGTGATGTTTAAAAGTTGACTTGAAGTTGCACGCGTAAAAATCTTCCTTGTTGTTCGTTAAAAGGATTGAGAGAATCTGCAGTATCTCTTCTAGATATAGTGTATTGAACTACAACTTCTGTATAATAATTTGGTTGCCATTCGACACCAATTTCCCATTCATTGATGCTCTGCGATCTGGCATCTGGTCTATGTTTGAAACCACCTTCGTAATTGTGCCATTTTACAAATGGAATCATTAGACCAAGTTCATAAGTTTTGATGTAATACATGGTTTGAAGATATCCACCATAAACTGCAGTTTCTTCTACTGTATTTAATTCTGCATTATACCTGGGTCCCGTTCCTACATTATATTCACCTTGAAAACCAAATGGTTGGGGATAGTATATAAATGAAGCAGAAACACGTTCGTCTTTAAAAAGATTATCGTCTACCAAATTTGTATTCACAGGATATCTTCCCGTATAAGCAGATATTCCTGTTTCTAAGACTTGCCCATTTTCAAATTGAAACGGATACGATGCTTTGGCAGCAACGTGAGGACTATTTTTTTCCATTGCTCGGTTGGCAGTCATACCATTATAAACTGCAAATCCAAACACGCCATAATCTCCCGTACCCTTTAGTCCTGAACTCACCAACCAAGCGAGTCGTTTTCTTATTTCAATCGGAGCCCAATAGGCAAATACACCTAAGTCTCGCTCCGTTTGTACAGCTGAATTGTGACTTTCAGAACGGTCTAGCGTCAATCGCTTTTGTGACGACTGTTGGTTTTCGAATCCAAAAGGGACTTTTGTCTGTCCGAAGCGTATTCTAAATTCATTTTTATCGTCCAAGGCTACATCAAAAAAAGCAGAACGCATACTAAATCTATTAGCTCCCGAACCTGAAGCAAGATCTGGATGAATATAAATATATACTCGCTTACTAATATTCCCTTCGAAGGTAGGTCGAATTCGACGTATGAGAAAACCACCTCCCTCACCAACCGAAGCATCGTAATCGGTGCGAAGATTTGGGTTTGTCTCTAGTAAACGATTATACCTCAACTGAGCATACCCTCTAAAAGTTAAGGTTCTAAACCAAGGAGTTGGTCCTTCGATGATATCACTTCCGACACCTTCATATTCATCATCAGGAGAATAAGGGTAATCTGTAGAAAACTGTTTTAAAGAGTCAATTTCCTTTTCTTGCGAAAATGCAATTGAAGTAATAAATAGAAAGAATAGAATAAAAGCCTTGAAGGGGAAATAAAAAATAACAAGAAAATCAAAAACTGAAATTGTATAAGCTTGTTTGATTGTTGTGTTTTTCAAAACTGAAAAATTTGATTATTGAGGCTTAGGAGAATCAATTAAATGACCATCAACTGAAAAAAACAAGTATTCTTTTTTATTTTGATTTTTTAGCTGAACCTTATAACACTTTACAAGTTGATTTGTAGATAATTCAAAAATATCATCTAGCTTCCAATCTTTAAAATCTGTTTTTTCAATAGAAGTTATCACTTCTTCAGGAACTTCTTCTAAAGTTGCATCTATTTTGGACCACATCCACTCTCCATTTGGTGAGTAATAAGCAGTATTTTTCCGATTATTTGATTTAAAGTTAACTTCAAAAGCAAATAACTCTTCATTAAAGGACCATTTTTCTTTTTTGGAGATTTCGTAGGTTTCTTTGAATTCTTTTGAAACAACAAACGGAACGTGTTGTTTCTTAAAAGAAGTTTCTTTTATTAGATGACCTTCTTCAGAAAAGGTAAGTTCTATTTCTTGAATAGGTTTGTTTGGAATATTATTTAAATACCTGATTTTGTATTGAACTCCCCAATCCTTACTTTTTTCTTTAAAGACTTCACTTACCGTGACATTGTCTTCAGTAATAGCTTCAAAAGTAGATATGATATTATCTGACAGATGTTGTTTCTCTAAGTAAGTGATTGTTTTAGTCCATTTTCCGTATACATTGATGTGGACTTCATTTACCTTATTTTTTTCTTCAAAATAACCTATATATTCCACATACTTTTTGTTCCATGACCAGTTTGTCGCTTTTACTTCAGGATGCTTAATAGATAATGCATGTAAAATTTCCTCAGGGGGATTGCCTTTTGAGTTTAGTTGACCAAAAACTTCAGACGAAGTCGAAAGTAAAGAAAAGGTTAACAAAAATAACATTATCGCATTTTTGCTGTAAACTAACTTTTCTACTATTTTAGGCTTGTTCGAGGCCATAAAGGTTATTTTTTTTATAAATTAATAACATTACAAATGTAAGAAGTAGATAGTTTTTAATGTTAAGCCAATGTTACGTGATGGTTATTGATGTGTAAACATTAGCATCTGTTTTAAGCTTAATTTGCTTGTTGTAAAACGATAAAAATTTCATCTAAATTTTAAAAAGCGTTCTTTTTATATGTTCGAATTTTTATACGAACAGACTATAAGATGCTGTTAAATTGCTTTTTGAAATAGTTGTTTTAGGTAATTTTGTTTTTTGTATGAAAAAGAAAAAACCAGACCAAGTTGTTTATTCAGAAAGTGAAGGCTATAACGCACACAAGCTTCCTTACGCTACCAATAGCAGCGCACCTAAAATTGAGTCAACAGATTTAACTTCTTGGAAAAATGACAGTATTCACAAAGTGAATCACCACTTAAAGACAAAATTTGAAAGTATTCGCGAAGAATACAATAATCTTGTCAAACAATTTGAGTACAATCAGCTAGTGTACAATTCTTCTTACAGTTTTGAACCAATTGTGGGTCAGGTATATCACTTATATGAAAAGAAAGATACTTCCACATTTTTATCTTTACTTGCTCCCAACGAATGTAGCTTTAAACATAAAGGTAGCTTTAAATTAAACGAAGAAAAAATGTGGGTTAGGGTAGAGGTAGAAAAACTTCCTACATAAGATAAATAATAATCTTTTAAGTGAATTTCAGGCTAACTTTACAAGCTTA
>SKIG01000010.1 GCA_007116535.1 Psychroflexus sp. | reverse complement strand
GTTGTGTATACAGAAGAATTTAACAATAAATCTCATCATGCTTATAAACGTGAAAAAATATCAAGACTTGGTAAAGTAAAAAGAGAATTAAAAGCTTAATTGAATAAGTTGGATAGAGCATACTGTTAAAAGTTGTCATACCAATCCCGATAGCTATCGGGATGAGGTATACCGTAATGCTTTTCCCAGAATCTTTTGTTTTAAGTACCGAAACGAGTATTCTCATAAAATATACAAATTTAACTTACCCGAATGCATCGTTCAGGCGGGTTTGTTATTTTACGGAATTCGAGCGAAGTCGAGAACCCCCACACATCACGATGGTATTTATCTTTTCAATCATCAATTATCTGATTAAGCTATCCCACAACATCTACTTCCATATTCATTTCAAAAAAAATCACCTATTATTTTTCCCAAAATAACGTTATCATGCGCAAAAATGAAGCGACAAATAATAATCTTATAAGTACATTTGTGCATCAAAAATTGAAGCCTTGGCAAACATAGATACACTAGACCCAAAGAAGAATATCCTTATCAAAGGAGCCAAATTACACAACCTTAAAAACATCGATGTGGTTATCCCGCGTAACCAATTGGTGGTAATTACTGGGCTTTCAGGTTCAGGAAAATCAAGTTTAGCCTTTGACACTTTGTATGCCGAAGGACAACGCAGGTATGTCGAAAGTCTCTCATCATACGCGAGACAGTTTCTAGGTCGATTAGATAAACCAAAAGTAGATTACATCAAAGGTATTGCTCCTGCCATCGCTATCGAGCAAAAAGTAAATTCTACCAATCCTCGTTCTACCGTCGGCACAACAACAGAAATATACGATTACCTCAAGCTATTATTTGCAAGAATAGGCAAAACCTACTCGCCGATATCCAACAGAGAAGTCAAAAAACATAGTGTAAGTGATGTTACTGACTTTATAAAGACGCTTGATGAAGGAGAAAAACTACTTCTCCTCGCTCCTATTCATCTAAACAAGAGAAGTTTTAAAGAGCAGTTAAACATTCTTCAACAGCAAGGTTTTAGCAGAATTTACATCAACGAAAAAGTGGAGCGCATCGATCAAGTGGATGATTCACTAAAAATAAGTGCTTTTTCTATTGTGATCGATCGTGTTGTGGTAAAACAAGACGACGAAGATTTCTTCAATCGCTTGGGAGACGCTATAGACAACGCATTTTTTGAAGGAAAAGGAGAACTGTATTTGAAGCAGTTTTCAACAGGAGAAGACATTCATTTTAGCAATAAATTTGAGTTAGATGGAATGACTTTTCTTGAACCGAATGTGCATTTATTCAGCTTCAACAACCCCTATGGAGCTTGTCCAACTTGTGAAGGCTACGGTGATGTAATCGGTATTGACGAATCATTAGTAGTTCCCGACACTTCGTTAAGTATTTACGAAGAAGCCATTTTTCCTTGGCGTGGAGAGAAAATGCAATGGTATTTGCAGCAATTTATTCGCGTTGCAGATAATTACAACTTCCCCATACACAAACCTTATTTTCAGCTTTCGGAAGAGCAAAAAGACTTGCTTTGGGAAGGAGGAAAAGACTTTGAAGGAATCAATGATTTTTTTGCTGAAATTGAAGCTAAAGCCTATAAAATTCAGAACCGAGTGATGCTTTCGCGCTATCGTGGAAAAAGCAAATGAAAAAAATGCAAGGGAAAACGCCTTAGAGTTGAAGCATCCTATGTGAAAATAGATGGTTATGCAATTACCGATTTAGTAGACTTGCCTATTGCTAAATTGAAACCGATTTTTGAAAACTTTCAACTTTCTGAACACGATCAACAAATAGCAGACAGGTTGCTAACGGAAATCAACAATCGCTTGGACTTTCTAACGCGTGTTGGTTTAGACTACCTAACTTTAAATAGAAAATCCAATACACTTTCGGGTGGAGAGTCACAGCGAATTAATCTAGCTACATCATTGGGGAGTAGCTTGGTTGGTTCGATGTATATTTTAGATGAACCATCTATTGGGTTACATTCCAAAGATAACGAACGACTTATTGATGTACTTAAACACCTCCGTGATTTAGGAAACACAGTAATTGTGGTTGAACACGACGAAGAAATCATGCGTCAAGCTGATAAAATTATTGATATTGGACCTGAAGCGGGTTCGTTGGGAGGAGAACTTGTAGCTGAAGGAAATTTCAAACATATAGTGAAACAAAAAACACTTACAGCACAATACCTAAGTGGAAAAATGGCCATTGAAGTTCCAAAAAAAAGAAGAACTTCTTCCCGCTATTTGCAAATAAATCAAGCAAGAGCAAACAACTTAAAAGATATAGAGGTTAAAATTCCACTTGGAATACTTACGTGTTTAACAGGAGTATCCGGTTCAGGAAAATCTACTTTGGTCAAAGAATTCGTGTATCCTATCCTGCAAAAACACTGCATTGGTTATGGAGAAAAAATCGGCCCACACAAAAGTTACGAAGGAAAATACCAACATATTCAAGCAGTTGAATTTGTCGATCAAAATCCGATTGGTAAATCCTCACGATCTAATCCTGTAACTTACATCAAAGCTTATGACGATATACGTCAACTCTTTGCCAATCAAAAGCTTTCTAAAATAAGAAATTTTCAAGCCAAACATTTTAGCTTTAATGTAGACGGTGGTCGTTGCGACAATTGCCAAGGCGAAGGTGAAGTAACCATCGAAATGCAATTTATGGCAGATGTGCACTTAGAATGCGAAGTTTGCGAAGGTAAGCGCTTTAAAAAAGAAGTCTTGGAAGTTCAGTTTGAAGGAGCTTCTATTTTTGATGTGTTGAGTATGACCGTTGATGAGTCGATTACTTTTTTTGAAAAACACAAGCAAACTAAAATTGTCAAAAAACTTCAACCCTTGCAAGATGTTGGACTAGGTTATGTTCAATTAGGGCAAAGTTCCTCTACTCTTTCAGGAGGTGAAGCACAGCGAATAAAGTTAGCTTCATTTTTGAGCAAAGGAAGCAATGCCCAAAATACAGCTTTCATTTTTGACGAACCAACCACAGGATTGCATTTTCATGACATTAACAAACTTCTGAAGTCTTTTAATGCTCTCATTGAAAAAGGGCACTCTGTTATTGTGATAGAGCATAATTTAGACTTGATTAAATGCGCTGATTATATTATCGATTTAGGCCCAAGTGGCGGTGAAAAAGGTGGAACAATAGTTGCATTTGGAACTCCTGAAGAAGTTTGCAAGCAAGAGAAATCTTTCACGGGCAAGTTTTTAAAAGAGAAATTACTCTAGCAATATTGATTTGTTAAATTTTATTTACATTTGCAAAAAAATTTAACATTCATGGAAGAATACATTACAAAAACTACCGACTTACTTATCAACTATGCTCCAAGTGTTTTAGGAGCTGTCGTTACCTTAATCATTGGATTTTGGATTGCAAACCTATTATCTGGCAAAGCTAAAAGTGCTATGACCGATAAGAAAGTAGAACCTACCTTGGTTCCTTTTATATCTTCTGTTATAGCTATTGTCCTTAAAGTACTTGTACTGTTTAGTGCTGCCTCTATGTTTGGAATACAAGTAACCTCTTTTATTGCAATTTTTAGTGCATTTGTATTTGCTATTGGACTTGCACTACAAGGAAATTTAAGCCACATGGCTGCTGGAGTACTTTTATTATTCTTTAAGCCATTTAGAGTAAATGATTTTATTGTAACCAACGGTTACTCAGGAACAGTTAAAGAAATTCAGTTAATCAATACTATCCTAACAACCTTAGATAATAGAATAATTATTATTCCTAATGGTCAAATCATGGGAAGTCCTCTTGAAAATATTACTGCTAACCCCATGAGAAAAGTTCCTATGACTTTTGGAATTGGTTATAGTGATAATATTGACAAAGCAAGAGAGGTAATTACTAAAGTAGTTGAATCCTGTGATAAAATTGACCACTCACAACCTGTCGATATATTTGTTTCTGAATTAGGTGATAGCTCTGTAAATTTTGCAGTTAGACCGTGGGCAAAAACAGAAGATTACTGGGCAGTTTTCTTTTATATGCAAGAAAATATCAAGAAAGAATTTGATAAAGCAGGAGTTGGAATCCCATTCCCACAAATGGATGTTCACTTACACAAACAAAACTAACAGGTATTATATCATACAAAAAAAGTCCCAAAATTGGGACTTTTTTTATATCTATACGTTTACTCTTTTATCGTAAACTAGCTTTTAATCTAGATTCAAACTGATGCAATAACTTCTGCATTACCTTATCAACTTGCTTGTCTGTAAGAGTTTTGAACTCATCTTGAAAAGTAAAACTCACCGCGTAACTCTTTTTACCTTCGGGAAGATTTTTTCCTTCATACACGTCAAATAAATTGACTTGTTTGAGTATCTTTTTCTCTGTTGAAAAAGCTATTTGTTTTACTTCATCAAAACTTGTAGACTTATCTATCAACAATGCAAAGTCCCTTCTAAGGCTTGGAAATTTTGGTATTTCTTGAAAAGTAAACCTTTGTTGTGAAGCTAATTTAATTACCTCATCCCAAAAAATATCTGCGTACATTACTTCCTGCTGAATATCAAAATGCTTTGTAAGCTTTTTCGATAGCCTTCCAAACTCTACTAGGTTGGTTTTTCTATTTTTCAATACTTGTCCTTCTGCAATGTAATGGCTTTTAACAGAAGATTCAGAGGTTATTTCGATTCCTAAAGAACTGAATATACTTGATAAAATTCCTTTTAGATAAAAGAAATCTGCTTGTTGTTGTGTTGTGTTCCAAGCTTCGGGAATCCTATCACCTGTCACGAAAATACTCAAATGCTTTTTCTCTTCTCTTTTCTCACCGAATTGATGGTATGATTTTCAAAATTAAAAAAACTTCAAATCATTGATTTGTCGGTTACTGTTGTAACGAAGACTTTCTAAACCTGAAAACAACATAGTCTGACGCATGACGCTTAAATCTTGACTCAGCGGATTTAGAATCTTCACATACTTATCTTCATCAAAACCTTCAACTAAAGAAGAATAACTTGGGGTAGTTAGTGAATTCGCCATGGTTTCGTAAAAACCTTTGTTAACTAACAAATTAGCAACTTTGTCTTGCATTTTGTAGTCATCATATTTGTCTGTTGAAGCCACCGAAACATTGAACTTTGTGGGAATTGCAATGGTATTGTATCCATACACACGCAGAATTTCTTCAATAACATCTACTTCTCGCTGAACATCTACTCGGTAGGCAGGGATTGTCAAGCCCATTCCGCTTTCTGAAACGTTATTGACTTTAATTTCTAACGAAGACAAAATTGACTTAATCACTCCTCTATCAATATCTTCACCAATTATCTGATGAATTTTTTCAAAAGTCAAGAAAACTTGAAAATCTTCAATTTTTTTAGGGTATAAATCATCTAAATCGCTAGTTACTTTTCCCCCTGCAATTTCTTCAATTAGAATGGCCGCTCTTTTTAGTGCATATTCAGTAATAGTTGGATCTATTCCTCGTTCAAATCGGAAAGATGCATCTGTATTCAAGGAGTGACGTTTAGCAGTTTTACGCACACTTACAGGATCAAAATAGGCGCTTTCTAAAAAAATAGTAGTCGTGCTTTCTGTAATCCCAGAATCCAAACCACCAAAAACTCCGGCAATACATAAAGGCTTATCGGCATCGCAAATCATTAGATCTTCTGCGTGAAGCTTACGCTCAATACCGTCTAAAGTAACAAATGGAGTTCCTTCAGGCAAGGTTTTGACAATAATTTTATTGCCCCTTATTTTATCAGCATCAAAAGCATGCAATGGTTGAGCAAGTTCATGAAGCACATAATTGGTGGCGTCTACAATATTGTTTTGTGGTTTTAAACCAATGGCTTTCAATCTATTCTGCAACCATTTTGGAGAGGGCTTCACTTCTACTTCACTGATAGTCAAACCACAATATCTTGGAGCAAGCTTGTTGTCTTCTACTTTTATGGAAATCTTTCTACTTCTATCTTCTACGTGAAAACTACTTACACCTGGGGTATTAAGGGAGATACTTTTTTTGTGTTGAATCATCCCTGCGCGCAAATCTCTTGCAACGCCCCAATGACTCATGGCATCTGCTCTGTTTGGGGTTAAACCTATTTCGAAAACATGATCTATTTCTACATCAAAAAT
>SKIG01000151.1 GCA_007116535.1 Psychroflexus sp. | reverse complement strand
CGATTGTAGGGATCTATGTTCAAAGCTTTGGTTGCATAGCGATAAGCCTTACTCAAGTCTTTATCTAATAGACTTACATCCATTAGTAAAATCCAAGACTTTACCATTTGCGGATCTTCCAAGACAGATTTATGTAAGCTTTTGACTGCTAAATGAGGCTCTTCCATACATAAATAGCAGACAGCAATTTTATAGTACGCAAAGGCTGTTGGATCTTCTAGTCTCAAGCTCTGTTGGTACAAACGTATAGCTTCAGGAAATTGTCCTAGTTGTTCATGAATTTTTGCTTTTTCGATAATTGCACCTACAAAGTTTTCATCAGAGATAATTGCATAATCAAAAGCATTCAAGGCTTCTTGAAGATTCCCTTCATTGGTATACAACACACCGAGCTGATGCCAAGCAATTTCACAATACGGCTTTTTGTCTAAGTAATTATTCAAAAAAGCCTTGGCCTCGTCTATTCTGTTTTCCTGTTCATAGCAAAAAACAATATTTACAATCGCTGCTGCATCTTCAGGAAATTCATCAGAAATACTTTTGATTAAATGTTCGATGGCTAAATTATAGCTTTCTATATTCATGTATTCCATTCCTATTAGATGGTGTACATCTTCTTTGTCTTCTGTCATCGATAAAGCTTTTAGCAAACATTGTATTGCTTCTTCAACTTTATTCTTCTTCGAAAGCACATTCGCCATCAAAATATATAGCTCCTCATTGCGAGGTTCCATCTCTAAAATTTCGGCTAAAAGAACTTCCGCTTCTTTTAGTTTATCTTCAAAAATAAAAATGTCCGCTTGTAGAATACGTAAATTTATAGCATCAGGATGTTGCTCCAATCCGTAGATTAAAGCCCTCTTGGCTAGACCAATACGCCCCGTATCCATGTAGTAAGTGATGATGTTTTCAAACTCCGAAGCATCGAAAAAAACGACTTCATTGGAGCTTATCATTTGCTCAAAACGTTGAATAGGATAGTCAAATTCATTATTATCGAAGTTCATAGTTTGTGCATTTAATGTAAATGTAAAGGTGTTTTTTGAAATAAAAAGCCTTTTTCTGAAAGTTTATCAACAATTTAATCAACAGTTTGCTTCTATTTCATCTAATAGGTCAATAATGATGCCACAACCTTCTTTAATTTCTTGTTCAGAAATAGTTAATGGAGGTGAAATGCGAATGGCTTTTTTCTCGTAAAGCAACCAAAATAAAATAAGTCCTCTGTCTTTGGCTTTTAGAACAACTTGATTGACAAACTCCTCATTTTCAAGCATTACAGCTAGCATTAATCCCATGCCTCTAATTTCTTTGACTAACTTATGTTGACCTAAAAGAGTTCTAAAAAGTTGCTCTTTTTCTAAAGTTTGAGCAATTAAATCAGTAGTTATAAGCTCTTGCAAACATGCCAAAGAGGCACTTGCTATTACAGGATTTCCGCCAAAGGTTGTAATATGACCTAGTTTAGGATTGTCGGAAAGTAAATCCATTAACTTTGCTGAGGTAACAAATGCGCCTACCGGCAAACCTGCTGCCATTCCTTTGCCAATGACCAAAATGTCGGGAGTGATACCAAAGTGTTGAAAGCCAAATAATTTACCTGTACGTCCAAAGCCTGGTTGAATTTCATCAAGAATGAGTAAGGCTCCAACTTCTTCGCATCGTTTTTTTACTTTTTGAAGGTAGTTATTTTCAGGAATAATAAAGCCCGCTCCACCCTGAATTGTTTCTAAGACAACTCCTGCTGTTTTTTCTGTAATTAATGAAAGGCAAGTTTCTTCATTGAATTGAATATGGGTAATATCTCCAACCATAGGACGAAACGGCGCAATGCGTTCTTCGTAATCCATTAAACTCAATGCACCATAAGAATTTCCGTGATACGCGTTTTTTGCAGCGATTATTTGGGAACGACCTGTTGCTCTTCGTGCTAATTTCATCGCTCCGTCAATGGCTTCTGTTCCGCTATTGACTAAATAGGTTTTTTGTAATGAATCGGGAAGCTGAGAAGCTAAAAGTTTGGTGAATTCGACTGCAGGCGATTGTATGTATTCACCATAAACCATCACATGCATATATTTTTCTACTTGCTGTTGAATGGCTTTTATAATCTTAGGATGCGAATGTCCTAATGTGCATGCGGAAACCCCCGCTACAAAATCAAGATGCTTCTTACCGTCGGTTGTGTAAATGTAACTGCCTTTTGCATAGCCAACTTCTAAAGCAAGCGGATATGGAGTAGTTTGTGCTTGGTATGTCAAAAAATCATTCTTCATTCTACTTCTTCCCCTTTTTACTTGATTTTTTATTTTACTTGCTAGCTGATTTAGTTGTTTTTTGTGTTGTTTCGTTTGTTTCTTCTTTCGAAGATGTTTCTTTTTGTTGACTATCCTCTTCCTTTGAAGATTTTTCTTCATCAGTATCTTCTTCTATTAATTCTTCTGATTTATCTTCAACTGACTCAACTTCTTTGGAAACTTCCTCTTCAATAATTTCTAACTTATTTTTTTCTTTAGTAGGTATTGAATCTGTAGCTCTTAATTCACCTAAAGCCTTTTCAATTTCTCCTGTTTCAATTAAAGAATCCTTGGCTTTTAGATTTTGCAACACTTCTTCTAAGTCGTCTAATCCTTCAATAATATTCGGAAGGTTGATATTTGGCAATACCGATTCAACAGGATTCAATTCTACCCCATCGGTAGTTAGTTTAGAAGCTTGGTGCAAAATATCTTCACTTGTTTCTATACCATCAAAAAAGCTTTTCTCTTTGGGTCTATCTTTAAAACCTTGAATTCGCGTCAAATCAAATTCCTTTCTATCTATCAAAAGGTCTTCCTTAGAGCGAATAGTTTCATCTCCTCGCCAATTAAACCCCTTTAACTTACGAGCATTTGGAGGGAATTCGTCCTCAGGATATAATTTACTATCAACCGAAGTGTAGTAATAGACCTCATCAATTTCATTGTTAGAAAGTAAGATTTTGATTGAAGATGAAAGCGCTTTATCTATACCTATCAATTCGCCATCGTCTTCTCTTACATAATAAATTGTCTCAGTATTTTTGGTGAAATTCACTTCATAAATGCTATTGTTTTCATCGAACAAAGCATACATTTCTTTTCCTTTCACCTGATTGAAGCCTTCGATACTATCTTGCATAATCATGAAAGAATCGTAAAAAACCTTGAGCGTATCAAGTTTATTGGTTTCTAAATCACTTATCAAATGAATGGTATCTCCTGTAATCTGACTCTCTTCGGCCCATAAAATTGGATTTGTGATTAGTTTAGTCAAACCTAATTTCTCGCTACTCCAAATCGAATCTGCTTTTCCGCTAAGTCCTTCTTTAAAAATTCGGGCATCATAGAAAGCACGCATAATCCTATCTTCGGGTTTCCCTGTAACGAGAATAATATCGCTTGCTATATGAACCGAATCTTTGTCTTGAAGTGAAGAAGCTATAGGATTTCGGGTAATAAACAAGGAGTCTTTATCCTTAAACATTTCTGCATAATGCCCTTTTACAATGGATTGATTGAGCGTATCTAAGATAGTTATATTGTTGGTCGCAGAAGCAAAATTATCAGATTGCCTAAAGAAAATACTATCGCCATAAAGTATCCGCTGATCGTAATCTACTCGAGCGTTTTCTTGAAAATGTCCTTCGTCTATTTGTGTATTGTAAAAACCTCGCTCACAATATACCATTGAACCGTCACTCGTAATGGTAGAGGGACCATATAAATAGGCATGTCCTGTTTCTGTGTAAAAGTCTAAAATTTCAGTATTGATAACAGATTCTTCACTTGTTACTACTACATTTTTTCGGAAAGCGTACTTGTCTTCTTCCATGTAGTATCTTCCAATTTTACTTACAATTGTACTAGTTGAATCTCTCACAGTTCCGCCGCTTCTGTAGTAAGATTCTTGTTTGATGCGATTGAAAAACAAAGTATCAGTTACCAAGGTATTGGAAGGAGAAACTAAAACTACGTCTTGTGAAGCGAAGGCAAATTGCGTGTTTCCGTTATATTCGGCGTATTTACTTGTCAAGGTGATTGTATCTCCTTGAACCATTTTTACGTTTCCGAAAGCACGAAAGAAATCGTCTTTTTGATAAAAAATAGCTTGATCACACCAAACCTCTATACCTTCATGCACAAAGTAGACTTGGTTTTCTACACTTGTGAAAATTGTAGCATCAGGATACTTGGCTTGATCCATGCTCGTTCGATCACTTTTGTAATCTATTTTTTGTTTTTCTTGAGCTTGAACAGAAATAAAACAAAAAACACTTAATATATAGAAGACTTTTCTCAATCGAAAAAATTTTGGACAAAAGTACGATTTTTTAGTGTTGAAGTTTATTATAATAGAGTGAGAAATCCCTTTTTAAGAAATTCTATTGACAGAGAGGCTAACTAACAACACTTTTTGTTTTCATTACTTTCCGGCACAGGGTCATAACCTGAACCTCCCCAAGGATGGCAGCGAAGAATTCGTCTAATTCCTAAATAGGTTCCTTTGAAAAGTCCATGAACACGCAAAGCTTGAAGAAAATAACTAGAACAAGTAGGCTCAAAACGACAAGCAGCAGGCGTTAAGGGAGAAATAAAATAGCGATAAAACTGGATGATTACAATCATCGGAGCTATCGCTATTTTTTTTAAGTTCATATTACTTGATTACAAAACTAGTTCCATCGGGACCATCCTTCAGTTCAACTCCCATTTCCATGAGTTGATTTCTTATTTTATCGCTTGTTGCAAAATCTTTATTCGCTCTTGCTTCAGCTCGAAGATTAATCAACATATTGACAAGTGAAGGTGTTTTTTCGTCTCCATTGTTAGCCTTAGTTTGTGTTTTAGTTTTTAAACCTAAAACGTCAAAAGTAAATGCATTAATTGAATCAATTAATTCTTGTTTATCTTCAAGGGTAATTTGTTCTTTGCCCGACTTTATTGCGTTGATGTGTTTTACCGCCTCAAACAATTGAGCAATTAAAATGGGCGAATTAAAATCATCATTCATTGCATCATAGCACTTCTGTTTCCACTCAGAAACTTGGAAATCTGAAGTTGCATTTGTGGGTAGTTTATCTAAAGCTTCAATGGCCTCCATTAATCGATCAAAACCTTTTTCAGCTGCTTGAAGGGCTTCGTCAGAAAAATCTAAGATGCTTCTGTAGTGCGCTTGCAACATAAAGAAACGAGCTACCGAAGGTGCGTAGGCTTTTGAAAGGTGAGGGCTATTTCCTGTAAAAATTTCCTCAGGTAAGATGTTATTTCCTGTGCTTTTGGCCATTTTCTTACCATTCAACGTAAGCATGTTAGCATGCATCCAATAATTTACAGGCTCTTTTCCTGTAGTTGCAACTCCTTGAGCAATCTCACATTCATGGTGAGGAAATTTTAAATCCATCCCACCTCCATGAATATCGAAATTATCACCTAAATATTTGGTACTCATAGCAGTACACTCCAAATGCCAACCCGGAAAACCAACTCCCCAAGGAGAAGGCCAACGCATAATGTGTTGTGGTTCGGCTTTCTTCCAAAGTGCAAAATCTTGTGGATTTTTCTTTTCAGATTGACCTGAAAGTTCGCGTGTGTTGGCGATCAAATCTTCTATTTTCCTACCACTTAAAATGCCGTAGTGTTCACTTTCGTTGTATTTCATTACATCGAAATAAACACTTCCATTCGATTCGTATGCTAAGCCTTTTTCAATTATGTTTTTTATAATTTCAATTTGTTCAACAATGTGCCCTGTGGCTGTTGGCTCAATGCTTGGTGGATGGTTATTAAACTCACGCAAAATATCATGAAAATTGACCGTGTATTTTTGAACAATTTCCATTGGTTCTAACTCTTCAAGACGCGCTTTTTTAGCTATTCGATCCTCACCCTCTTCTGCATCATTTTCTAAATGCCCTGCATCTGTTATATTCCTTACATAACGAACTTTATAACCAAGGTGTTGTAAATACCGAAACACAAGGTCAAATGAAATGAAAGTTCTACAGTTTCCTAAATGAACTTTATTGTAAACGGTCGGTCCGCATACATACATTCCTACTAAACCTGGTGCAACAGACTTAAAAAGTTCTTTTTTCGCAGATAAAGAATTGTAGATGTAAAGTGGTTGTTGGTCGTATAGTGGCATAAGATATACGTTAAAACTTAGTATCTAACTTTATATAGTCTAAAAATTCTTTTCGAACACTAGCTTCTTTGAATTTTCCACCAAACTCGCTAGTTACAGTAGAACTTTCAATATCTCGAAT
>SKIG01000167.1 GCA_007116535.1 Psychroflexus sp. | reverse complement strand
TTTTTTGCATGAGTGAAATAGGTTCGTCAGTCAGCTGAATTTTTAGCGATTTCTCAGTACTTCGAGACATTCTCTTGAAGCGGTTACTTTCAAGTAAAAATTCTTGTTGAGTTGAAAGATAAACACAACTGACTCCAAATGCATCAGCTAAACGAAATATTGCTCCTAAATTAGCAGGACTTGTGATGAAATTCAGTAACAAGTGTATTTCCTTGTTATGCTTAGATTTTGGGGTATTTTCGTGTGTAAATTGTTCTGCCATGCTTAGTCGCCTATTAGTTCATAAAAACATAATGCAAAATATTAGTCCCCATTCGCAATGCTTTCAATCTTACTTCTTCAGGGTCATTATGCACTTCAGGATCTTCCCATCCATTCCCCAAATCACTTTCAAAAGTAAAAAGTACAATTAGTCTATCTTCATCAAAAATACCAAATGCTTGTGGTGGAAGTCCATCATGTTCATGGATTTTTGGTAAACCATTAGGAAATTCAAAAGGTGCTTTAAAAATTGGATGCGAAGCGGGCAACTCTTGTAATTCTCTATCCGGAAAAACTTTCTTTATGGCTTCTTTAAAATATGGCGCTAAACCATAATTGTCATCAGCATGAAGAAAACCCCCACTGAGTAAATACTTCCTTAGATTTTCTGCTTCTTGATCAGAAAAGTAAATATTGCCATGACCTGTTAAATGTATAAAAGCATAATTGAAAATCTCGGGGCTTACTGTTTCAACTGTCACAGGCTTAGCTTCAATAGCAGTATTGATTTCTTTGTTAGCAAAAGCAATTAAATTTGGTAATGAAGTTGGATTACTATACCAATCCCCTCCACCTTGGTATTTAAGTAGGGCTATTTCTTGAGAGTGCAATAAGTGGGTGGCAAATAATGCAAAAAATATAATTTTATAAGCTAAACGCATAAATTTGAATTAAAATGTAAATGTAGAGAAATGTAAATTTCTAACGCAATCGCTTATTGAAAATTTAAGCTTATTGTATGGACAGCTACTAATGCAGCAGTTTCTGTACGTAGCCTATTTTGACTTAAACTTACAGGAATAAATCCATGATTGATTGCTAAATCGACTTCTTCTTCTGAAAAGTCACCTTCAGGACCAATAAGAATCAATACCTCATCTAAACTTGAATCTATCGCCTCCCAAAGATTCTTTTTAGGTGAATCATAGCAATGAGCAATAAATTTTTGTTTATGCTTGGCAGAAGAAACAAGTTTTTCGAATGATTGTAACTCAGTAATAACGGGCAAATGGTATTGGAGCGATTGTTTCATAGCACTCAGAACAACTTTTTCAAATCGCTCTGTTTTTATGACTTTTCTTTCAGAATTTACACACTCCAAAAAATTCACTTTGTCAATTCCAATTTCTGTTGCTTTCTCCAAAAACCATTCTGTTCTATCGTTGCTTTTAGTGGGAGCAACACCAATATCTAAATTATAATTTCTGCTTTTTGAATGAGTAGTTACTTCAACTACCTCAAGTAGACATTTATTGTGATTAGCATTGGCCAAATTACACAAGTATAGGTTTCCCATTCCGTCTGTCACATGAATTTGGTCACCTTCTTTTTTACGTAAAACTTTTACAATATGCCTGCTTTCTTCCTTGTCTAAAACAAAAGAAGTAGTGTTAGCGTTTACATCAGAAAAGTAAAAAAGCTGCATAAATTATTCTCTTTCTACAAGGACTAAAATTTCTCTTATATTAGTAGAAGAATAGGTCTTTTTTACGATATAAAACCAATTAGCTTCTTCTAATGAAACTTCAAAAATTTCGTTGGCGAGTAACTTAGGTCGATTGGTCGCATCAAAGAATTCAGGAACTGCTTTTTGTTGCTTGAACCAACCTGAGTCCCCTCCCCTTCTTCCGTTATAATCCATTGAATACTGTCGTGCAACAGCTTCAAACTGAATATCGTCATCCAACAATTTTCTAAGTGTTTTCACCATATTATCTACTCTGGATGGATTCATTTTATTACCATCAATAAATATATAATTCATTCTGTAATGCGGGATTTCTGCATCAGCAACAACAGTATAAGTTGTTACACCAAGAGCTTGCTTTTGCTTTACAGATTTTCCTACACGCTTTTTAAATAAATCCTTTGCAATCTTAGTTTCATGTTTTTCTTCATTAAAAATAACCAACTCCCCTCTTGAGCGCAAATCTTTAATTTCATTCTCAGAAAGACCGAAATCCTGTACCTCATCATAAGACTGATTAAATAGATTTGGCTGAGCGATTAATAAGCTAGTAAAGAGAAAAATGAAAAAAGAAAGATATTTCATTCGTTGAAATGTTATGGTTGAAAAACATTTTCAAATATAAAATTAAATTTGTGTTGAACAAGTTTCATTTTAGTTATCATTCACCCATTCATCATAATTCCTATTTTTAGAAATTATTCTTGGTATTTCTTCAAATTCTTCAGAAAATATGCTTTTTTTAGGTTCGATTTCATCAAATTCTATCCCTGATAAATCTGCGACTGTGTGGATTAAATGCCGAGTAGAATATTTTCGAGACAAATAATTCTCCCACTCTTCTTTAGGTTGCGAATGCCATAATACAAAGGGAATCTCATACATCGCGGGAGTAGGTTTTTCTTCATTATGCCCCGCAAAATCAGAAGTCGAGAAGACTTCTTCTCCATGATCAGAAAAGTACAAAAAGTAAGTTTCCTCCTCTTGTTTTTTTAGCTCACTCAATAAATTGAATAACACCTCATCTTGGTAACGAATAGCATTGTCGTATTCATTGATGAACCTCATTGCTTCTTCACTTTTGCCTTCAATTGTTTGATTGGCAAAGAAATCTTGCTCTTTTGGATACCTATTGTAATACTTCAAATGAGTTCCTAATAAGTGAAGTACAATAAACTTATGTGGTGCTTCATCCTTCAAGGCATTCTGAAAATGTGGAATTAAAACTTCATCGTAAGGTGTTTTTGCACCCGCAAGCTCTGCATTGGTAAAAATAAATTTATCCGAAGCCTTTGCCATTTTGGTAACCAAACTCTCGTAAGGACCAACCGGACGCTGATTGGACAACCAAAACGTCTTAAACCCCGCTTGATTCATCATTTGTACAATCGTTGTTTCATTGTCTCCTTCTAAGTCATTGTATGTCAACGCTGTTTTTAGTGCGCCAATCGTATATACATTAGTACTCACAACGTCTTCAAACACTAACAATTCATCTTTTATTGAAGAAAAATTCGGCGTTGTTTCTCGCTCATAACCATACAATTGAAGGTGATGTTGTTGCGTAGATTCACCAATTACCAATACAAAAGTTTTCGGTTTTTCGGGAGAAGTAAGTTCAACTGAAGAAAAATTTCCCAAGGGTGAATCTATATTTAAGTTAGCTTGTTGAAGCCGTTCGTAATTATAAACTACCACTCCCCTTCCAAATAGATACGCGAAATTATAGTTGATAAGCGTTGAAAATTTCAACAAAAGCAGTAAACTCAATAATGCAACAAAAGTGTAAGTTGTTTTTAAATGTAAGAAAAAGAACTTACTTTTTTTGAGGTTGAAAATTCCTACAACCAAAACCAATAACATTAGAAAAATGAAAATCAACACATTCCATTGCGTGTAAAAAGTTAAAAACTCGAATGCTTCTGCAACATTGGTTTCTAACAAAATAAACAGACTTGAAGGCGAAAAAACACTTGCAAACCAAGAAAGATAAATGCTTTCTATGGTAAGACTGAGTACAAATATTGAATACACTAGTATGTGGACTATCTGCTTCAATTTTGTGTTTTTAAAAACTGAAATAGTTAAATGAAGTATGAGTATAAAAACAAGGTATTGAAGGAGAATCAAGCTCGTCAAATCAATACGACTTGCAAAGAGGAGTTGAAAAACAAATGCAAGTAGCAAAGGGATACCCCAAAACAAACTGATGTTTTTAAATTTTTCTTGTTGAAGGATTTTACTCATTCCTGAATTAAAAATTTCAGCTAAAAGTACAAAAATTAAACTCTATTATCACAGTAGCAGGTAAAGAATGGATAGAACTTTTTCCGTTTATTGGCTTAAGTTGTATTTTTACACTTTTATCAATGAAATGAATACGGATAAAGTAAAAAAAATTGGACTAGTTACTGTTTCCTTAGGAAAGGGAGGT
This sequence comes from Psychroflexus sp., assembly GCA_007116535.1. GTDB lineage: Bacteria > Bacteroidota > Bacteroidia > Flavobacteriales > Flavobacteriaceae > Psychroflexus. Next base: position 2,196 of record SKIG01000167.1, on the reverse strand, counting down.
GCCGAACGTTCTGTAGTAATACTTTCTAAGATACTTCATAATCTTGCACATCAAGTATTTGTAATTACATTGAATAGCAAAATTGAACAAGAATTTTCAGGAGAATTGTTTGATTTAGGTCAATTCAAAGATGAAAAGGACAATTTTATCAAGCGATTTTATCGCCTTAGAAAACTAAGACAGTTTCTTCTTGAGAAGAAAATTGATTTAATCATAGACCATCGACCTAAAAATCAACTTCGGAGAGAGCAACTATACAAAGCCTATGTGTATAAAAATATAAAAACAATAGATGTGGTTCACAGTGCGCTTCAAGCACATTACTTTGAAAAATTTGGCACAAAAATGCTTCAACTTTATAAAAAAAATGTAGCTACAATTGGTGTTTCCAAATACATAGAAGAAAACATCTTACAAGAAAATGGAATAAAAAATACACATTATATCCCCAATTGCTATGATCCTTCTTTTTTTGAAGAATGCAGTGAAATTCCTCATCAATTAAAAAACAAGACTTACTTTTTAAGCTACGGAAGAATTGATGAAAAAGTAAAAAACCTGAGTTTTTTAATTGAAGCATATGGTAAATCTAAACTATGGAAAAAAAATGTTTTTCTTGTAATTATGGGAGATGGCAATGATAAAGATATGCTCATAAAAAAAGTTGCTACTACAGAATTTAGTGATTATGTAGAGTTTCTACCTCATATTTCATCACCATCAGCAATTATACAGAATGCACGAGCAATTTGTTTGACTAGTAATTACGAAGGTTTTCCTATGGTATTAGTGGAATCTTTGAGTTTAGGAACTCCTGTGATTAGTTTGGATATAACTTCAGGCCCATCAGAAATCATTCAACCTAACATCAACGGAATTCTAATTAAAAAAAGGGATACAAATGATTTTGCCTCTGCCATGCGGAAAATGTTTCTTGAGGAAGATTTTTACCAAAATTGCATGTCAAATGCACCAAAATCCGTTGAAAAATTTAATTTGGAAGCGATTAGTGAGAAGTGGAAAAAATTGATTGAAAACATTTTGAATAGAAAACTACACAATGAAATTTAAAAATGAATTTGCAGAAGTAGTTTTGTATTTGTCTATGATTGGGATGATAAAGTATTTGCTTTTTGTGATTTTTATTTTGACTGATATCAATTTTCAACAGGGAGAAATCATCGAATTCAATGCTGCTAAAATTACTTATCAATTAATTTCATTAAATTCACAACCATACCTATTTGTCCTGATTTCTACAGTTTTCATTCATAGATTAACCAACATGAGTTATTTGAAAAGTTTATTGAATTGCTTTTTAGGATGCTTGTTGTTTTTGATTTTTTCAAAACTTAATTTAGCCACAATTATAAATAGTTTTCAATTGAGAAGTATTGTCTTTTTGATAGTTAACACCGCTCTAATTGTTTATCTGATAAGTTATTTTAAAAGAAATAACTATTCAAAATAAGTTTGACTGAAAGATAAGCTGATATAGTAATCAAAACTTTCGAAGTTTAGTAAGTAAAACTTCACTCCCTTTCTGAATTACTTCTTTGCCAAGTCTTCTTTCAAAGAAAAATCCGAATAGAAATACATACAAACCAACAAAAATTGCTTTTACAAACAAGTTTAAAAATACATTGTTTGAAATTTGCCATTCATTAAAATAAAATGAGACAATCAAAACAATTGAAATCGCTAAAAATGGCTGAATGAACTTTCTTATTAATTCCACTAAACCAATGCCAATCATAGGTTGAAGTTGAATTTTCCAAATGGGAATTACAAATAAAACAAATAGCATCGAGTACGACGCAGCAACAGCTACTAAACTTATTTGCGCGGCAAAATAAATAACTAAGGGTGTTGCAAGAAACCTGATGATTGTCCACTTAAAACCTAAATCTGTCCTTCCTGTTGCTATCTGTAAGCTCCCTACCGAATTAAATATAGAAATGATAAAGTAGGTAAACGCCATAAAAGAAAGTACTAATCCATAAGTTTGGTAATCTTTTCCATAAAGGATTTCCAATAATTCAGTGGAACAAAAAATCATCAGCGCATACACAGGTAAGTTTACAAAAGAAGCATAGTTGACTAACTTCTTATAAATTTTATTAAGCCTCGTAATATCTGACTGAATCGACGAAAAAATTGGAATTATAACATTCATCATAATCGGATTAATCATGC
>SKIG01000160.1 GCA_007116535.1 Psychroflexus sp. | reverse complement strand
CTAAAATAGGAAATCAAAGTCTTGCCTCAATGCAACCTGGAGACTTGATTAAAATTGATGCTGAAAGCGTTTTTGTTTCAACTGATAAGGAATCATCATCAATTAAATAAATCTTAAAATTCAAAAATAATTTTTTAGCTAAGCAACTTATAGTAAATTTGCTTCAGAATGAAAATAAAAACTCATATGCATCATCATTTTACTTCTTCGCTCAACGGCGATGAGTAATGGTGTGTATTGTTTTACATAATCATATTCAACCCGTTTGAGCTTTCAGACGGGTTTTTTATTTTAAATTAATTATTGCTAAGAATACATGAAACTAAAAATTGCTATTCAAAAATCAGGAAGATTAAATGAATCTTCCTTAAAATTACTGAAAGACGCAGGAATTTCAATCGATAATGGTCGCGACCAATTGAAAGTGGGGGCTTCTAATTTTCCTTTGGAAGTTTTGTTTTTACGAAATGGAGACATCCCCCAATATTTAAGGGACGGAGTAGTAGATATTGCAATAGTTGGTGATAACCTACTTTACGAAAAAGGGGAAGATTTGCCTGTAATCGAAAAGCTTGGTTTTTCCAAATGCCGCGTATCTATTGCTATTCCCAAAGGAGAATACTACCATTCAATCGATGATTTAGAAGGAAAAAAAATTGCTTCTTCATATCCTAACACGGTTCAAAAATACTTGCGTGAAAAGGGCGTAAAAGCAGAACTTCACCAAATTAGTGGTTCGGTAGAAATAGCCCCAAACATAGGTTTAGCCGATGCTATATGCGATATTGTTTCAAGTGGAAGTACCTTGTTTAAAAATAATTTAAAAGAAGTCGAAGTCATCTTTAAAAGTGAAGCTGTTCTTGCGAGTTCGCCAAATCTTTAAAAAGAAAAAAAGGTAATACTTGACAAGCTATGTTTCCGAATTCAGGCTGTTTTGCGAGCAAAAGAATCCAAGTATTTACTACTGAATGCCCCGAACGACAAAATCGATGAAATTATTGCAATTCTTCCCGGTATGAAAAGCCCGACCTTATTACCTTTAGCGGAAGAAGGTTGGAGCTCGCTTCATACGGTTATTCAACAAGAAAAATTTTGGGAAATTATAGACGAATTGAAATCCCTAGGAGCAGAGGGAATTTTAGTTTGTCCAATTGAAAAAATGCTTATTTAATAGAAGACTTATGCAACTAATTTCATATCCACCTACATCAACTTGGGAAAGTATTATAGAGCGACCAACACCAAGCTTTGAAGACATCGAGCAAACAGTCGCTGACTTATTTAAGGAGGTTCAATCCAAAGGCGAAAATGCTATTTTCAAATACACAGAATTATTTGATGGCGTTGCTTTGAAAAGTTTAGCAGTAAACGAAGACGAAATCAAAGAAGCAATTAGCTTGGTTGATGACGAACTGAAACAAGCCATTTCAATAGCTAAACATAATATTGAAGCTTTTCACCAAGCCCAAAAAACTCCTCGTGTAGAAGTAGAAACCCAAAGAGGAGTAAAATGTTGGCAAGAAAAACGGGCAATTCAAAAAGTCGGTTTATACATCCCCGGTGGTTCAGCACCCTTGTTTTCTAGTGTATTGATGCTTGCTATTCCTGCAAAAATTGCAGGGTGCGAAGAAATCGTTTTGTGTTCTCCGCCAAACAAAGAAGGGAAAATTCATCCGGCAATTATTTACGCAGCTCAACTTTGTGGCGTAACAAAAATTTTTAAAGTGGGCGGTATTCAAGCCATTGCGGGAATGACTTTTGGTACCACCTCCATTCCAAAAGTATTTAAAATTCTTGGGCCAGGGAATCAGTTTGTTACCGTTGCTAAGCAATATGCAACACGCTACAATATAGCTATCGACATGCCTGCGGGTCCTTCTGAATTATTAGTTATGGCAGATGAATCAGCTATTCCTAGTTTTGTTGCTGCAGATTTATTAAGTCAAGCGGAGCATGGTGCAGACTCGCAAGTGATTTTAGTAAGTACTTCAATATCATTAGTAGAGAAGGTGCAAGCGGAAATTAAATTGCAACTTCAAAACTTACCTCGTGTAGATGTAGCGACCAAAGCAATTGCCAATTCGAAAATTATTTTGCTCGAAGACAACCAAAAAGCCTTGGATTTTATCAATGCGTATGCACCAGAACATTTTATTGTTGCCACAAAAGATAATGCGTTTTTTGTGGAGAATATTCAAAATGCAGGTTCTGTCTTCGTTGGAAATTATACCCCTGAAAGTGCCGGCGATTATGCCTCAGGAACAAATCACACGCTACCAACAAATACTTATGCAAGGCAATACAGCGGCGTAAATTTAGATAGTTTTACAAAGAGTATTACATTTCAAGAAATTCAACCTGAGGGAATCAACAATATTGGAAAAGTAGTTGAGCTCATGGCTGAAGCAGAAGGGCTTTTTGCGCACAAAAATGCAATAAGCTTGCGAATAAATTATGTTGAAGAAGCTAAAAATAAATAAATGAACTTAGAAAATTTAGTCCGTAAAAATATACTTCAAATGAAGGCGTATTCTTCAGCTAGGGATGAATTCACTAAATCTGTTGGTCAAATGCTTTTTATGGATGCCAATGAAAATCCTTTTTCGAGTGGTTACAACCGTTATCCTGATCCTTACGCCACACAGCTTCGCTCTAAAATTGCGGTTCAAAAGCAAATTCCTGAAGAAAACATTCTTTTAGGAAACGGAAGCGATGAAGTATTGGATTTGTTGTTTCGTCTGTTTTGTGAACCCAAAAAAGATGAAATTATCATCACTCCACCAACTTACGGGATGTATAAAGTATTAGCTAATTTGAATGAAGTAGGCATCAAAAAAGTAAATTTGAATTCAAATTTTGACTTAGTTAGCTCACATATTTTGGAAGCACTTGATGAAAATACCAAGCTAATTTTTATATGTTCGCCAAATAACCCAAGTGGAAATTTGATGAGTGTTCAATCAATCAAGAAAATTCTTGCTAATTTTGAAGGAATAGTAGTCATTGATGAAGCTTACATTGATTTTTCCGACCGAAGTTCGTTCATTCGAGAATTGAATATGTATCCTAACTTGGTGGTCATTCAAACTTTTTCAAAAGCATGGGCACATGCGGGTATTCGGTTAGGAATGTGTTTTGCAAGTAAAGAAATAATCGCTTTGCTCAACAAAATCAAACCACCTTATAACCTAAATCAATTAACACAAGAAAAGGCACTTCAAGTGTTGGATGAAGCTGAAACCTATCAAAATCAAATACAAATGTTGATTTCAGAACGAGAAATTCTAAAATCGAAATTAGAAAAAATCGCATGGGTACAAAAAGTATATACCTCGGATGCTAATTTTCTACTTACACAAGTAGATGAAGCCGACAAGCGCTACCAACAATTAATTGATTTTGGGGTAGTTGTTCGCAATCGAACTAAGGAAGTAAATTGCTCCAACTGCTTGCGCATCAGCCTTGGGACACCTGACGAAAACGCCTATTTACTCACTATTTTACAACAATTAAGCTAACATTTATGGCTAAAAAAGTACTTTTTATCGACAGAGATGGAACTTTGATAAAGGAACCTACAGATTATCAAATAGATTCCTTTGAAAAACTTGATTTTTACCCACAAGCTTTATTTTATATGAGCAAGATCGCTAGCGAATTGCATTTTGAGTTGGTTATGGTTACCAACCAAGATGGCTTAGGAACAGCATCGCACCCTGAGGAAAAATTTTGGCCTGTACATAATTTTGTCTTGCGAGCTTTTGAAAATGAAAGAGTTAGTTTCTCAGAAGTTTTTATAGACAAGAGCTTCCCTGAAGAAAATTTACCAACAAGAAAACCAAGAACTGGATTGTTGACAAAGTATTTTTCAGAAAACTACGATTTGGCAAATTCCTTTGTCATTGGCGATCGACTAACTGATGTAGAGCTTGCTAAAAACCTTGGTGCAAAGGCAATTTATATCAATGATAATCCTTCCTTAGGTAGCGAAGAGGTCGAAACTGAAAACAGATTAGAAAAATACATATCACTTGAAACCCAATCTTGGGAAGATATTTACCGATTTTTAAAATTTGGCAACCGTGTTGCGAAAGTAAAACGTACGACTTCGGAAACCGATATCGACGTCGAATTAAATCTTGACGGAACAGGAAAAGCTAGTATTGAAACAGGAATACATTTTTTCGATCACATGCTTACTCAAATTGCCAAGCACGGTAATATTGATTTGAATGTACATGTAAAAGGCGATTTAGAAGTAGATGAACACCATACAATTGAAGATACAGCTATTGTTTTGGGAGAGGTTTTTGCTGAGGCATTGAGCGACAAACTCGGCATCGAGCGCTATGGTTTTTGCCTCCCGATGGATGATTGCGAAGCTAAGGTAAGTATAGACTTTGGAGGGAGAAATTGGTTAGTTTGGCAAGCTGGATTTAAGCGAGAAATGATAGGAAAAATGCCCACAGAAATGTTTATGCACTTTTTTAAGTCCTTTTCTGATGTAGCTAAAGCAAACCTAAACATCGAAGCCAAAGGCGATAATGAGCATCACAAGATTGAAGCTATTTTTAAAGCTTTTGCTAAAGCAATAAAAATGGCTATTAAAAGAGATACCGACAAAATGTTGTTGCCAAGTTCTAAGGGTGTATTGTAGAAAAATGCATTATGACTAAACATCATAAATCTGTTTATTCGAGGTCTTGAAAATTTTGTAAATTTTATTTGATTAGTTGTGACTTTTTTTAATCTTGTTTTAGCATCGAGCCCTTCGGCTATCGCTCAGGACAGGCTAAGTCGAGATGTAAATGGTTCTTGACAGAGTTTATCCTGAAGAAGTGAAGGGCTCGAATTCCGTAAAATAACAAACTCGCCTGAACGATGCATTCGGGGAGGTTAATTTTGTATATTTCACGAGAATACTCGTTTCGGTACTTAAAACAAAACTCGCATTGATCTAAAAATAGCATTAAAAAAAAAGAAATAAAAAAGAAAGAAATTCATATATGGATTTACGTATAATCGATTACGGAGTAGGAAATATAAAAAGCATTCAATTTGCATTTAAACGCTTGGGGGTTGATGCTAAACTGACCTCAGATTTAGATGAAATTAAGTCAGCTGATAAATTGATATTTCCCGGTGTTGGAGAAGCTAATTTTGCTATGAATGCATTGCAAAAATCAGGACTTTCGCAATCTATTAAGGAATTGAAACAACCTGTGTTAGGGATTTGTTTGGGTATGCAACTCATGTGTGCCTATTCTGAAGAAGGAAACACAGCATGTCTCGGTATTTTTGATGCAGAAGTAAAGAAATTTAGCAATGATTTGAAAGTTCCTCAAATAGCATGGAATCAAATCTTTCAACTAAAATCTGATTTGTTTCATGGAATAAAAGAGAAGGAATTTATGTACTTGGTACATTCGTATTACGTTCCAAACAATGCAGATGCTATTGCAACGACCAACTATGGAATAGATTATGCATCTGCCTTACAAAAAGATAATTTTTACGGCGTACAATTTCACCCTGAAAAAAGTGGAGAAGCAGGCGCCAAGTTATTAGCTAATTTTTTATCCTTATAAAATGAGAATTATACCCGCTATAGATATTATTGAAGGCAAATGTGTGCGCCTCACCAAAGGAGATTATGCCACTAAGAAAATTTACAATGAAGACCCACTCGAGGTAGCTAAATCTTTTGAAAGCGCAGGAATAGAGTACCTGCATTTAGTGGATTTAGATGGAGCAAAATCAAAACATATTGTAAACTATAAAGTATTGGAGCAGATAGCGACTAAAACTTCGCTAAAAATTGATTTTGGAGGTGGATTAAAGTCTGACGAAGACTTACAAATCGCTTTCAATTCCGGTGCTAACCAAATTACAGGTGGAAGTATTGCAGTTAAGAATCCAAGTGTTTTTGAAGCTTGGTTACAAAACTACGGAAGCCAAAAAGTCATCCTAGGTGCAGATGCCAATAACCAAAAAATAGCAGTTTCAGGTTGGCTTGAAGAAAGCGACTTAGCACTCATTCCATTTATTGAAAATTACCAAAAAAAAGGTATTAGTTATGTGATTTGTACAGACATATCCAAAGACGGAATGTTACAAGGACCTGCAGTTGAGTTGTATCAGCAAATTTTGAAGGAAGCTCCTTCAATTAAATTAATAGCTTCGGGAGGAATTTCCCATATCGATGAATTCGATCAACTGAAAGAAATCGGTTGTGAAGGAGTCATCCTCGGAAAAGCAATTTATGAAAATAGAATAAGCCTTGAAGCAATCGAAAAATATATTTTAAATGCGAAATAAGAAAAGTAGAATTATGGTGAATTTTGATGAAATATTGAACAAAAATCTGTCTATTCGAGCCCCTGAAAAATTTTATTTAATTAGCTGTAACTTTTTTCAATCTTGTTTTAGCATCGAGCCCTTCGGCTATCGCTCAGGACAGGCTAAGTCGAGATGTGAATGGTTCT
>SKIG01000022.1 GCA_007116535.1 Psychroflexus sp. | reverse complement strand
GAGATGAAAACAAGTTATTTTCAGAATTTTCAAATTTCTACAGTCTTCAGCGAAACGCAGTAAGTGCTTGGAATTACTTAGGGCAATTGTATCAAAACTATCCTCAATTTCAGAAAAATAGTGATACTAGTAAGTTGATAAGGGATGAAATTCTTCACCTTCAACTATTTGAAAAAAACTTACGTTCCAAGCTTCCGGAAGATAGCTACGTTAGTTGGTTCATTCCTATACGGAAAGTAGTTAGCGAAGTGCAGGAAATTGCACAAAGAAATCAAGTTGCTATTCCTCAAACTATCGACTTTTTTAGAAAATTGGATTATACTGATGAGCGACTCTACAAAAGTGGACTTTTTCGTGAAAGTATAGAAATGCATTATTGGCTAATCGAAAATTCAGGTAAGCCACTTGATTTAGTCTACCAAGAAATGAATAAGTCTACAGATATCTTAACTGAAAACTTAAAAAACGAACCTTATAAGCTGAATGACGTAACTGCTTATTTGTTTCAATTTTTAGAAAAAAGAAGTTTGTTTAATGCTTCCGAATATCTTGCTGAAAGCCTCTTGAATGATGAGGGTTGTGTTCTTGAAGACCAAGTGGTGAGTCAATTGGAAATTTACCGTAAAATGAAAATTGGAAACAAAGCTCCTGATATAGAATTTCCAAAAGGCTTAAAGCGAAGTGGAGCTAACATGGGGGAGAAAAAGTTAAGTGAAATCAATTCAAACTATAAAGTCATTGCTTTTGGTTCAAGTTGGTGTCCTGCTTGTGTTAAAGAGATTCCTAAACTACAAGAATCCTATCCAAATTGGAAAGAAAAAGGAGTCGAAATTGTATTTATTTCACTAGACACCGACCAAAAAAAATACAGTTCTTTTGCGAATCAATTTTCTTTTTTAAGTTACTGCGATTTCGAAAAATGGCAAACAAAAGCTGTCAAAGACTATTTTGTCAATGCTACCCCTACCCTATATTTATTGGATAAAGACAACAATATCCTTTTGCGTCCGAATTCTTACGAGCATTTAAAAGCTTGGATTGAGCAAAAAATTTAGTGTTTACTGATTTTTATCACAAGTATAAAATCCACCTTGTGCATGGATAAAATTAATTTTGTCTCCAAAAAAATGAAGACAAAAACAATGGAGTTAATGGCGCCCGCAGGAAATTGGGAGTCTTTACGTGCTGCGGTGAATGCAGGAGCAGACAGTGTTTATTTTGGAGTAGAGCAGCTCAATATGCGTGCGAGAGCAAGCATGAATTTTGAACTTAGTGAATTAAAAGAAATAAGTGCTTTTTGCTCACAACATAAGGTAAAAACATACTTAACGCTAAACACCATTGTTTATGACCATGACTTATCCATCGTTAAAAAACTAATAGACGAAGCTAAAAAGCAACACATTTCTGCAATCATTGCGTCCGATCAAGCGGTTATTTCATACGCTCGTTCGGCAGGGATGGAAGTACATATTTCTACGCAAGTAAATATCACTAATATAGAAACCGTCAAATTTTACGCACTTTTTGCAGATGTTATTGTGCTTAGTCGTGAATTGAGTTTGAACCAAGTCAAAAAAATCACCACAGCAATTGAAAAGGAACAAATAAAAGGACCTTCAGGAAGATTGATAGAAATCGAGTTGTTTGGACATGGTGCTTTATGTATGGCTGTTTCGGGAAAATGTTACCTTTCATTACACAGTCAAAATTCTTCTGCAAACCGTGGTGCTTGTATGCAAAACTGCCGAAGAACTTACACTGTAATAGATAATGAAACTCAAAATGAACTACTTATAGACAACGAGTATATCATGTCACCACAAGACCTGTGTACAATAGATTTTTTAGATAAAATTGTAGATTCTGGTGTAAAGGTATTGAAAATTGAAGGGCGCGGAAAAGCACCCGAATATGTAAAGACCGTTGTCAAAGCTTACCGAGAAGCTATTGATGCTATTGAAAACAACACTTATAATACAGCTGCCATCGAAACTTGGATGGAGGATTTGAAAAGCGTATACAACCGTGGATTTTGGAGTGGTTACTATCTTGGTCAGGAGATGGGATCTTGGCATAACACAAGTGGCTCATTGGCTACACAAAAGAAAATTTACATTGCAAAGGGAACACATTACTATCCAAAAACTCAAATTGCTGAATTTGAAGTAGAAGCGCAACACATAGCTAAAGGAGATTCAATTCTCATTACAGGACCAACTACGGGTGTTGTAGAATCTAGTATTGATGAATTGTACGTGAATGGAAAACCGGCTCTTTTAGGCAAAAAAGGTGACCAAATTACGTTTCGATTAGCTGAAAGAATTCGCGTTACAGATAAATTGTATAAGCTTATTCCGAATCCTGAATTGCAATGATTTCGATAAGTTTACAACAGAAAAAATGCATTGGTTGCAACTATTGCGCAGAAATCGCTCCTGAATTATTTCGGATGTCTAAAAAAGATGGAAAGAGTGTACTTCTTCACGCCACTCACAAAGGAGACTACCAAAATCTAAAAACCAATGACTTTTTTAGAGAGGATGCGCTTAAATGCAAAGAAGTCTGTCCTGTTAAAATTATTAAAGTCCATGATTGTAAGAGTTGATTAAAACTACAAATCTTTCAACATCCATACATCACACGAATAGTGACCTGTATTTCCTATACGATAGTCAATGTATCGAAAACCAAATTTTTGGTAAAGCTTTTGTGCAGCTTTCATTGTTGGTAAGGTTTCTATATACACTTGTTTGTATGACTTTTCTTTTGCAAAATCTAGGCAATGCTTCATCATTAATTCACCCCATCCCTTCCCTCTTACTTCAGGAAGAAAATACATTTTTTGTAATTCAGCAACGTAATTGAATTCATCTGCAATACCGATTCCTGCTCCTCCTACTAATTTTTCGTCGTTCAATAACAAAAAATAAGCTTCATTTTCTTTGGAATAGTAGTCACTCAAAGCCTCTAGTGCTTTGTCCTCATAAGCCGTGCCTACTTTTGGTACTCCTAACTCCACAAGAACGCTTCTTATCAATTCTGCAATAGATTCGTTGTATGAAGGAGAAATAGGGATAATTTTAAGAGGTTTCATTAGTTAATAATTCTATTTTTGCGCCGTGAATATAGACGAAAAATACCTTTCTAGATGTATAAGCCTTGCTAAATTTGGCTTAGGAAATACCTATCCCAATCCGTTAGTTGGGGCGGTTATTGTTCACAACAATCAAATAATTGGAGAAGGTTGGCACAAAAAAGCCGGTGAAGCTCATGCCGAGGTAAATGCTATCAATTCAGTCAAAGACAAAAGTTTACTAAAGGATAGCACAATTTATGTGAGTTTAGAACCGTGTAGTCACTTTGGTAAGACGCCTCCTTGTAGTGAATTGCTAATTGCACATCAGCTTAAACGGGTGGTTATTGGCATGGTGGATCCGTTTGAGCAAGTAGCAGGTAGAGGAATTCAAAAACTTCTGCAAGCAGGTTGCGAAGTTAAAGTTGGCGTACTAGAAGACGAGTGCTTTAAACTTAACAAACGATTTTTAAGTTTTCACCTAAAAAAAAGACCGTATATACTATTAAAATGGGCTACATCTTCAGATGGCTATCTTTCGCCTTTTGCGCATCATTCAGAAAACACAGAAAAGAAGCCCGTATGGATTAGCAATCCGCAAAGTCTTCAACGAGTTCATCAAATGCGAAGTCAAGAACAAGCCATTTTGGTGGGAAGCAATACTGTCTTGGCGGACAATCCATCCCTTAACACTAGACTTTGGATGGGCAACTCCCCTATTCGGGTGATTATCGATAAAGATTTAATTTCGCCTAAATCTTCAAAAATATTTGACAGAAGTGTAAAAACAATTCTAATTCATTCCGATGAAGTAGAAGCAAATTCAGTTGAAAATATTATTTTTGAACCCATAAATTTTTCACATTCGGTAGCATCAGAAATCATTCGTGTTTTGATGAAGCACGAGATTCAATCTGTACTCATTGAAGGTGGAAAACAAACATTAGATACCTTTATTGAAGCGAATCTTTGGGATGAAGCACGAGTTTTTGAAGGTGAAAAAGTTTTTGGAAAAGGCGTTTTTGCTCCTAATTTAGGAAAGCCAACATAACAAGAAAAAATAACTACTAACACATTAAGCTATTTTATCAATGATTAAGACCATTGTTTTTGATTTTGGAGATGTTTTTTTGAATTTAGACAAGCAGGCAACTAAAGTAGCCCTTGAAAAATACGGAATTAGCGAATTTTCTGCTGAAATGAAGCAAAAAAATGAAGCCTACGAAATGGGGTTGATTCCTACGAAAGATTTTATTGGATATTACACGGAAAAGTTTCCACAGCTTTCTGAAGAAGATTTTATTGCTGCATGGAATTCTATTTTATTAGATTTTCCTAAACATAAATTAAGTTTCCTTCAACAATTGGCAAACGAAAATATTTTTCAGCTGATTTTGCTGAGCAACACTAACGAGCTTCACATTCAATGGGTGGAAGAACATATTCCGTTTTTTAGTGAATTCAAAGCCTGTTTTGATGCGGTTTATCTTTCTCATGAAATAGAAATGCGTAAACCAAACAAGGATATTTACGAGTTTGTACTTCGCAACCACGATAGAAAGCCTGAGGAAGTTCTTTTTATTGATGACACTACAGAAAATACAGACGCCGCAGCTAAGCTAGGGATTCAAGTTTGGAACATCAAACCTAGGATGGAAGATGTAGTTGATTTGTTTGCTATTCATAAAGTTTTAGTTTGATATTCCTACTCCTAAGCATCCTTTCCTCCTGTTGTATTTACTTAGTTTTTAAGTACATCAGCATCTTTAAGATTAGTATCTTACCTGTAATTATTGTCAACTATTTTGTCGCTTTTATCCTTGGCATTGGTTTTACTGAAACCGCACTTTCAGAGTTAACAAGCACTACCGAAGCAACTTGGTTTTGGTTCAGTTTGTATTTAGGTGTGATGTTTATTTTGGTTTTTAACCTTATGGCTAAAACAACTGCTTCGCATGGAGTTGGAGTTGTTTCCGTAGCTAGTAAAATGAGTTTGTCTATTCCTGTTTTGTTTGTATTTCTCTATTATGGAGAAGAATTTACATGGTTTAAATTCATTGGTTTTGTTTTGGCATTGATTGCTGTTTTTCTTATTTCCTATTCTAAACCATCAAGCTTAAATCAACTAGACACTTCCAACAAATTTATCCTTCTTTTACCTGTGTTGGTGTTTTTAGGAAGTGGTATCATAGAAAGTAGCATCAAATTTGCAGAAGAAGAATTAATTCCTAACAATGAAGTGGCAAATTTTTCTGCTTTTGTATTTCTTACAGCGGGATGTTGCGGATTATTGTTTAAAGTAATTCAAAAATTCTTAAAAACAGAAGTTCTTAATAACAACGCAAATTTTAAAAAAACCTTACTTGCAGGAATAGCTTTGGGCGTACCCAACTTTTTTTCTTTTTACTTTTTTATTCTAGCCTTGAAATCAGAAATACTAACGAGCGCAGCCGTTTTTATTGTTAACAATGTGGCTATTGTAATTTTAGCTACCTTACTTGGAATTGTTTTGTTTAAAGAAGATTTTAAATTCAAAAACAAGCTAGGAATTGCACTAGCTATTTTGAGTATTTGTTTGATATTTTTGGGTGAATAGCAAGTAAATGTAAAAATTTAATCTTACCTCTTTATAAATGAAAAAGTTTCTTCATGACCTACCGACCTTAACTTCAGAAAATAAATTCCATTAGGTAAACTTTCTACGTCTATAAAATTTGTGCCTGGTTTACTACTTAAAATCAGCTTCCCGTTAGCTGAATAAATTGAAGCTCTTTCAATTGAAAAATCAATTCCCTCCCAATGTACAAACTTAGTTGTAGGATTCGGAAAAATTGCAATTTGCGGCGCATCAAAATCTTCAACAGAAAGTGTCTCACAATCAATAGGGGAGCTTGATTGACTACTAAAATTTGCATTGTTCACCCACCAATTTTCCCACGTTCCGCCTGTTCCTTCTTCCCATGTATTTAAATCAAATGTATTGCTTCCATTGCTATTTCCGGGAACTCGATATACTTTTAATGCTTCATTAGAACGATTCCACGTCAAGCTTGTATTAGGCTGAAGAATTTCAGGCGTAAAGTCATCTAAGCAATTGACTTGTACAAAATAAGCAATGTCATCAAATTGAGGAAAATCTCCAAATACATGTGCAATTCCTTCTTCATCAATACAGATAGCAACAAATTCATCTGCGGCAATTCCAAAAGCGCGTTCGCCGGTTTCCTCTACAATTCTTGCTAAAAAGGTAGTCAATCTTCCTTTTCGATTTGGATTATCAAAATGCGTGTCAGTTATGGTTTGTTGTAAAATTGGATTATCAAGAAAACTCCCCTGTCCAATAGAAACGTTACTTGCAAATGGATTATTCATTGCTTGAGTAGAATTGACCGAACCATTGATAGCGTCAAAGTAAAACTCCCCCATAAT
>SKIG01000026.1 GCA_007116535.1 Psychroflexus sp. | reverse complement strand
CCTTTTTTCATTTTTATTTTTATTCCGCTTTTTACCTTAACTTACTTTCTTCTTTTCATTGGAAGTGGAAAAACCTATGTCGATCACTTGGTGTTCAATTTTAACCTAAGTAGCTTTATATTAATTGTATATGCGTTAAGCTCTCTTTTTGATGAGTTGATAAAGTCATCACTATTAAGTGGTATTTCGACTGTATTAATAAACTTGGGTATTTTCTTTTACACTTATAAATCTATACGAAAATTTTATGGACACGGTCGTTGGTTGAGTGGTTTCAAAACTTTAGTTATTAGCTTTTTTTATCCAACTTTTCTAATCATCTTTTTGATTTTTTTAGTCGCCTTAAGCTTCATGTTTTTTTAGTAAAACACTAAAACAAGCATAAAACTTCAATTTTTTATTGGGAATAAAACGTTTTTGAAACATTTTTTTTGCATTCGCATAAAAGCTGAAATGCGCTTGAAGAACAGCTATAAAATGTTTTGGTTTTAGTTGAAGCAGGTAAACTATTCCAATAATACCATCCAAAATCATTCGCAAGAACAAGTGAAGATAAATGTTTTTAGATGGAGCATTTTTCACTAAATTGTACAACGAATTTCTGAAATTTAGAAAGGTTTTTTTTGGACTTGAATTTGCCAAACTTCCGCCTCCTAGGTGAAAGACTTCACTAGTCGGCTCATACCAAACTTCATTACCTTGCGCATTCCATCGCCAACACAAATCTATTTCTTCCATGTGGGCAAAGTAATCTTCATCAAAACCTCCTGCAATTTTAAAAGCAGATTTTTTTACAGCTAGACAAGCGCCACTTCCCCAAAAAATAGGTGTTGCGGTATTGTATTGTTCTTTGTCTTCTTCTACTTTATTTCTTATCCTTCCTCGGCAATAGGGATAAGCAAACCAATCCAAAAAACCTCCCGCAGCACCAGCATATTCAAAATGTGTTGGTTGTTGGTCAGATTTAATTTTTGGTTGAACTGCGACAATTTTTTCATTTGAAGTAAGTCGATTCTTCAATCCTTTGAGCCAATTTTCAGTAACACGCACATCGCTATTCAACAAAACAATGTACTCTTCTTCGATGTGTTTTAAACCTTCGTTATAGCCTTTCGCAAAACCATAATTCTCTTCTAATGAGATAAGTTTAACCTGTGGAAAGTTTGTTTTAAGATAGTTGACTGATTCGTCTGTAGAAGCATTATCGATGACATATATACTAGCTTCAGTAGAAAATTCAACTACAGATGTTAAGTAACGCTCCAACAAAGAACGTCCATTCCAATTGAGTATAGCAACTGCAATTTTATTCATTTGTATAGGAAAATAAGGGTAAGTCTTTCAAGAAAATATAGCTTTTGTTGACTTTATCTAATTGACAAAAGTAGTGATTTAATCCATTACTCACCATCAAATAAGTAGCATCCAAGGTCATATTGTAGCGTGCTATTTGGTCGAAGGTATCTTGGGTGATTTTTACTTCGGGTGCTTTGCATTCAACAATCAATTGGGTGCTTCCGTCACGGTAAAAACCAACAATATCAAAACGTTGTGATAGATTGTTTACCATGACTTTTCCTTCTTCAGCAAGTAAGCGTTGTGAATAGTTTTTTTCTTTTATAAGGTAATGCACACAATGTTGACGTACCCATTCTTCGGGGGTGAGCACTAAAAATTTTTTTCGCAAAATCGAAAATATACTTCTCGAATTTTCTGTACTTTTGAGGCGAAACGAATAAGAAGGAAAATTCAACTTTTGCATTGCACGAAAGTACAGTTTTCCCATTAATTTGAAAAACTTTCAGCACGACAATTAGACTTGTCCACAACAAAAATGCATGAAGAAATCTAAAGAAATACTTGCTAAACTTCAAAAGAGAGAATTTGCTCCGATATATTTTTTGGTAGGCGAAAAAGAAACCTTCTTTGTCGATCAACTATCCAATTATATTGAAGAGAATGTGCTTTCCGAAGAAGAAAAAGGCTTCAATCAACAAATTATGTATGGGCGTGATGTGAGTATGATGGAGGTGATTGAAGCTGCCAAACGTTTCCCGATGATGGCAGAATACCAAGTGATTATCGTTCGAGAAGCTCAACATTTGGCCAGAGAGTTAGATAAATTGGAAGATTATGTTGCCAACATGCAGCCTTCAACAATTTTGGTTTTTTGCTATAAATACAAAAAACCCGATGGCCGAAAAAAGGTGATTTCACAAATCAAAAAAAAGGCTGTCTATTACGAAACGAGTGCCATCTATGACAATATGATAGGCGATTGGATTGTTACTGAGTTGGCTCAAAAACAATACAGCATCGACCCAAAAGCATCTCAAATGCTGATAGATTTCTTAGGAAATGATTTGTCCAAAATTTACAAAGAGCTTGAAAAATTGATGCAAATCCTGCCTTTAGGTAGCCGAATCACTCCTGAATCAGTCGAAGAAAACATTGGTATAAGCAAAGATTACAACGTGTTTGAACTTGTGAAAGCTATTGGCGATAGAGACGAAGTAAAAGCGTTTAAAATTGCAGCTTATTTTGAAGAAAACCCAAAAAACAATCCATTAGTTCTTACGGTAGGTCAAGTTTTTCGCTTTTTTCAGAACTTACTTTTGTATCATTCACTAACAGACAAATCGAATGTTAACGTTGCGAGGGAGCTAAAAATTTCTCCATATTTTGTGAAAGACTATACAACGGCTAGTCGCTTTTACCCCATGAAAAAAGTAAGTAAAATTATAGCACACCTACGAGATTTAGACTTATCTAGCAAAGGCGTGGGAAGCAAAAACACAGATAATGGAAGTATTTTGCGGGAGTTTTTGGTTAAAACTATGAGGTAGTTACTTTTCAATTGGCACGAGAATTGACCTATATAAGAGTAACAATTCGGTTATTGTGTAAACCTATTGTTTATTAGATAATTAATAAAAATACAACAGCTTTCAGTAAAATCTAACTGACAAGCTGTCCAAAATGTAGATATGTCAAAAACAAATTTATTTTCTCTTGACAATTTGTCACTTAATGAGTTGGAAGATGATGCAGAATTCATCCCCTTATTAACACCGGAAGACGAGGAAGCGATTGCTAATGAAGATTTACCGGAAGAGTTACCCATATTACCGCTTAGAAACACCGTTTTATTTCCAGGTGTGGTCATCCCAATAACTGCCGGAAGAGATAAATCCATCAAATTAATCAATGACGCCAACAATTCGTCTAAAGTGATTGGTGTTGTCGCTCAAAAAAATGATAATGAAGAAGATCCTGATATAAAAGACCTACATCAAGTGGGAGTAGTTGCAAGGATTCTTCGTGTGCTTAAAATGCCTGATGGAAATACGACAGTTATCATTCAAGGGAAAAAACGCTTTAGACTAGGTGAGGAAGTTACTAAAAAACCTTACTTACGATGCAAAATAAACTCCTTTAGCGATGTGCCATACAAAAGCGCAGATCCCGAATTAGCTGCAATAATCGACTCAATTAAGTCATTGTCTTTGCGAATAATAAAAGAAAACCCAAACCTTCCAACGGAAGCTTCTTTCGCAATTAAAAACATTGAAAGCTCTCACTTTTTAGTGAATTTTGTTTCTTCAAATATGAATTTGGAAGTAAAGGATAAACAACAATTACTAGAAATTGTGGATATCAAAGAGCGCGCATTGGAAACACTGAAATTCATGAATTTGGAATACCAAAAATTGGAATTGCGTAATAACATTCAATCCAAGGTGCAAAATGACATGAACCAACAGCAGCGTGAATATTTCCTTCATCAACAGATGAAAACCATTCAGGAAGAGCTTGGAGGAAATTCGCATGAAGGTGAAATTGAGGAAATGCGCCAAAAGGCAAAAACCAAAAAATGGAAGCCTGAAATTGGGGAACACTTCAATAAAGAAATCGCTAAGTTGCAACGAATGAATCCACAAGTAGCTGAATTTACCATTCAACGTAACTATTTAGAGTTGTTTTTGGATTTACCGTGGGAGAAGTTTAGCAAGGATAAGTTCGACTTAAAACGCGCTCAAAAAGTATTGGATCGAGACCATTACGGTTTGGAAGATGTCAAGCGACGAATTATTGAATATTTGGCAGTTCTCAAGCTGCGTAATGACATGAAGTCTCCAATAATTTGCTTGTACGGACCTCCAGGAGTAGGGAAAACTTCTCTTGGAAAATCGGTAGCAGATGCACTTGGAAGGGAATATATTCGTATTTCACTAGGAGGTCTTCGTGATGAAGCAGAAATCCGTGGGCACAGAAAAACATACATCGGAGCAATGCCTGGAAGAATTATTCAAAGCTTGAAAAAAGCAGGTACAAGTAATCCTGTTTTTGTCTTAGACGAAATTGATAAGTTGTCTAATTCGCATCAAGGCGATCCTTCATCGGCTTTATTAGAAGTTTTAGACCCTGAGCAAAACAATGAGTTCCATGACAACTTTTTGGAGCTTGGATACGACTTGTCGAAGGTAATGTTTATAGCTACATCTAACAATTTAAATACTATTCAGCCTGCATTACGTGACCGAATGGAAATCATCAATGTTAGTGGTTACACTATTGAAGAAAAAATTGAAATTGCTAAGCGTCACTTGCTTCCAAAGCAAATAAAAGAACATGGGCTGAAAAAGACAGATATGCAGTTAGGCAAGCGAGAAATAGAAAAAATTATTGAAAGCTATACCCGTGAATCAGGTGTGCGTGGTTTAGAGAAGCAGATTGCAAAAGTAGTTCGTTTTGTAGCGAAGCACATCGCTATGGAAGAAGAGTATGAGGTTAAAATTACCAATGATAAAATCATCGATATTCTTGGCAAGCCAAAAGTAAAACTGAACGAATACGAAAACAATGAAGTTGCAGGAGTAGTTACAGGCTTGGCATGGACAAGTGTTGGAGGCGATATTTTATTTATTGAATCTGCGATATCTAAAGGTAAAGGAAACCTAAGCATTACAGGAAACCTTGGTAAAGTAATGAAAGAATCCGCAACAATTGCTTTGGAATACATTAAGTCCAATGCAGATGAATTTGGTGTAAATCACGATATTTTTGATAAATACAACGTACACATTCACGTTCCTGAAGGAGCAACTCCAAAAGATGGACCGAGTGCCGGAATCACAATGTTGACTTCTTTAGCTTCTTTGTTTACTCAACGGAAAGTAAAAAAAGGAATTGCAATGACAGGTGAAATTACCTTACGTGGAAAAGTCTTGCCTGTAGGTGGAATCAAAGAAAAAATACTCGCCGCAAAAAGAGCCCGCATCAAAGAAATTATTCTTTGTGAAGACAACCGAAAAGACATTGAAGAAATCAAAGCAGATTACTTAAAAGGATTGACATTCCATTATGTTTCCGAAATGCGTGAAGTTCTTGAACTCGCATTGACTAAACAAAAAGTAAAAAATGCAAAAAGCTTTTAAATTCAATAAAAAGTAATAAGTTTGAAAACTGAACAAATTATTTGTTCAGTTTTTTTATTTGAGGAAGTAATTTAATTTTAAATTCGTCGTCAATAGAGCGATACTTCGTTGTTTATGAAGAAAATTCTACTGCTTTTGGTGCTTGTGTTAAGCACGTTTTCAGCTGCTGCTCAAGTAGGAGGTAGGGGTACTTACCAATTTTTGAATTTACCAATCAATCCACACACAGCTGCTTTGGGAGGTAAAAATGTTACTCTTCTTAATAATAACCCAACTAACGTACTAAGCAATCCCGCTTTACTTGATAGCACAATGAGCAAACAAGTGTCAGTAAACTATATGAATTATATTGCTGATATTAACTATGGGACAGCTGCATATGCACATGATTTTGGAGAAAAATACGGAACTTTTCAAGCAGGGATTACATATATAGACTACGGAAGCTTCGAAGGTTTTGATGAAATGGGAAATGCTACTAATTCATTTGGAGCAAATGAAACAGCTTTTTCGATGGGATATGCATACCGAATTCCCAAATCAAAATTTTATGTAGGCGCAAATTTAAAATTCATCACTTCACGTTTGGAGCAATATTCCTCATTTGGTATGGCAACTGATTTGGGTGTAACTTACATAAATCCTGAAAGTTTGTGGGTTGTTTCAGCTGTTTTAAGAAATGCAGGTATGCAGATTACTGCCTAT
Organism: Psychroflexus sp.; assembly: GCA_007116535.1. Taxonomy (GTDB): domain Bacteria; phylum Bacteroidota; class Bacteroidia; order Flavobacteriales; family Flavobacteriaceae; genus Psychroflexus. The sequence continues at coordinate 470 of SKIG01000026.1, read as the reverse complement.
GATGAAGTAAGAGAAAGACTTCCTTTAGAACTAATTATAGGTCTTTCTAAAAGACTTGAAAAAGTGCCAATTAGATGGCATTTGACTTTAGAAAATATGCAACAATGGGACGTATCGTTTAGAAATCCTGCTTTAGATGAAACCGACCTTGAAGGAAATGTAACCGAACACAATCCAAGTGCGATAAATAATGCACTTCGTCATGTAATTGTTGGTGCAGAGCTTTTTCCTGATGGAGGATTTAGCCCACGAATTGGCTATAGTTTTAGACGTTCTGAAGAGTTAAGTGTAGCAGATCACCGTTCTTTTGCAGGACTTACACTTGGTTTTATGGTGAAGTTCAATAAAGTAAGATTCAGTTACAGTTTCATGCGGTACAATCAAGCTGCAAGTTCAAGTTTTTTTGGCTTAGACCTTGATTTGATGTAAATTTTTTAAAAATCTTTTTTTGATAATTTTCAATTTCATCT
>SKIG01000008.1 GCA_007116535.1 Psychroflexus sp. | reverse complement strand
TTTTGAATTCAACTTATCATAGATTTCAAATTTTATTTTTCAATCAACTTTAAATAAAGTATTTTTGTATTCAGGTTGACATGATTATTTCAGATATTTATTTGAAATTTCGATTCAATCAAAAACAAGTTAGCTTGCTTTAAAATAAACAAATGAATCAACGAACTTTACTCTCAGCACAAGAAGTTAATGTGATTTTACATCGGTTAGCTTGTCAGCTTGTAGAAAACCACGATGATTTTTCAAATTCGGTTCTAATTGGGCTTCAACCAAGGGGTGTTCAATTAGCTGAACGTTTGCATGAGATTCTTCATCAGGAATATAACCTTAAAAATATCAAACTTGGGAAACTAGACATCACCTTCTTTAGAGATGATTTTCGTCGTACAGAAAAATCACTAAAAGCCAATTCAACTGAAATAGATTTTTTAGTAGAAGGGAAGCGAGTGGTTTTTATTGATGATGTTCTTTATACAGGAAGAAGTATTCGATCTGCACTTACTGCAATTCAATCTTTCGGAAGGCCCGCAGAAATTGAATTACTTTGTTTGATAGACAGAAGATTTAGCAGGCATTTGCCAATACAACCAGACTATTGTGGTAGACAAGTAGATGCCATCAACAAAGAAAAAGTGGTAGTTAATTGGGAGAAAAATAACGGCGAAGATAGCGTCATTATAATAAGTGAACTATGAGCGAATTAAGTGTAAATCATTTATTGGGTATCAAATACCTTCAACCGGAAGACATACAGCTTATTTTTGAAACTGCCGATCAATTCAAAGAAGTCATTAATCGACCTATTAAAAAAGTTCCTTCGCTTAGAGACATTACCATTGCCAATTTGTTTTTTGAAAATAGTACGCGAACTCGATTGTCTTTTGAATTAGCTGAGAAAAGACTTAGTGCAGATGTGGTAAATTTTTCTGCATCATCCTCTTCAGTGGCAAAAGGCGAGACACTAATCGATACCGTGAATAACATACTTTCGATGAAAGTAGATATGGTGGTTATGCGTCATCCTAACCCGGGAGCGGGTATTTTCCTCTCAAAACATGTAAATGCAGCGATTGTAAATGCAGGAGATGGTGCTCATGAACACCCAACTCAAGCCTTGTTGGACGCTTATTCCATTAGAGAAAAACTTGGTGATGTTGCAGGTAAAAAAGTTGTTATTGTTGGCGATATCTTGCATAGTCGAGTTGCCTTAAGTAATATTTTTGCGCTTCAAAAATTAGGAGCTCAGGTAAAAGTATGCGGCCCCGCTACATTGATTCCAAAGCATATCCAAGATTTAGGAGTTGAAGTTGAGCTAAACTTAATAAATGCCTTAAATTGGTGTGATGTAGCCAATATGTTACGTGTTCAAAATGAACGCATGGACATTAAGTTTTTCCCAAGTACAAGAGAATATGTTCAACAATACGGACTCAATAAAAAAATACTCGATAGGTTGGAAAAAGAAATAGTGGTTATGCACCCAGGACCAATCAATAGAGGAGTTGAAATCACTAGTGATGTAGCTGATTCCAATCACGCCATAATATTAGATAAAGTAGAAAATGGTGTTGCAGTTCGAATGGCAGTGATTTATTTGTTAGCTTCAAAAATTAAACAATATGATTAGCAAAAAAAAAGAAAATTATATCACACTCATAGATGAAAAAGACGATGTAGTCAAATTTGCTTCTTTTATAGGAACAATTCATCATCAATTTGAAAATGACAATTTGGTCATCAATTTAGAAAAATATGGACTGTTGACTTTAGAACAGTTACTTTCTTTCTTAGATATTTCTAACTTACACAGAGCCAACAAAAAATCTTTCGTCATCGTTAATGATACTATTAATATAGACGATGTTCCTGAGGAACTAAACGTTGTTCCAACTATGCAAGAAGCAGAGGATATGATTCAAATGGAAGAAATAGAAAGAGACCTTGGTTTTTAGATGAAAAATTCTCAAGTTTATGGTAATTTTTCTAAGTCAAAATTCAACAAACATACAATAAACTTACCTTAGTAGTCAGTTTTAAAACTCAGAGAAAAAATTAATTGAATGTCCTCACCATTAAGTCTTACAATTTTAGGTTGTCACTCTGCGAGTCCGAAAGCTAATGCTCATCCAACCTCGCAAGTATTAGAACTGAGAGGGCATATTTTTTTGATAGATTGCGGAGAGGGAACACAAGTGAGACTGCGCAAATCGAAAGTTAAATTTTCGCGTATCAAACACATTTTTATATCCCATCTTCACGGAGATCATATTTTTGGATTAGTTGGTTTGATTTCTACTTTTGGAATGATGAAGCGCACCGAAAAGCTACATGTGTACGGTCCCAAAGGCATCAAAGAATTGATTCTTACTCAATTGAAAATTACAGCCTCTTTTACCACTTATCCTATTGAATTTATAGAGCTCAGTAATGATGAATCTGAGGTTGTTTTTGAAGACGAAAAAGTACGTGTAAGTACCATTCCTCTTGAGCATCGCATTTACGCTAATGGCTATTTGTTTCAAGAAGTCAATCCGCCAAGGAAACTAAATCTACCTCTTTTAGAAGACTTAGGTGTTGATAAAGTTTACTACGGAAAACTACAAAAAGGAAGCGATGTAGAACACGAAAATAAACTCATAAAATCAGATGATGTTTGTTTTGTGGAATCGCCCAAATCCTACGCATTTTGCAGTGACACTGTTTACAGACCACAAATTGTCCCTTTAATTAAGGATGTTTTTCTTTTGTATCACGAGGCTACTTTTTTGGAAACTGAAGCAGACTTATGTCAAAAAACCAAGCACTCTACAGCTCTTCAAGCTGCAACTATTGCCAATGCAGCTAATGCAAAACACCTGATTTTAGGTCATTTTTCTGCTAGGTACAATGATTTGACAATGTTTGTTTCTGAAGCTAAACAAGTTTTTGAAAATGTAGAGTTAGCAGAAACACTCAAACGCTTTTATTTTGAGTAAGTCTGTAAGGCACATTCAATTAAAAACTCCTTTTTTATCTAGCGCTAATTTTTTCAGCGATTACCCAAGCACATTTTCTCCCGTCAATTGCGGCGGAAACAATTCCACCTGCGTACCCTGCGCCTTCACCACATGGATACAAACCTTGTAGTTGCGGGTGTTGCAAATCGTCATTATTTCTAGGAATGCGAACAGGAGAAGAAGTTCTAGATTCTGTTGCCACTACAATAGCATCAGGATGAAGGTAGCCCTTCATTTTCTTTCCAAATTCTATAAATGCTAGCCGAAGCCTTTCTGTAATTATCGGAGGGAAAATTTCATCCATTTCTACTGAAACAATCCCAGGTTGATAAGAACATTCAGGTAAATCTTTCGATTTTCTTTTTTGAATGAAATCAATAATACGTTGAGCAGGCGCTTGTTGAGTTTTTCCTGCTAATTCCCAACAACGCTTTTCGATAGTTCGCTGAAATTTCATTCCGCGCAAAGGATCATTTTTATCGTATTCCGCTAAAATTTCGTCGTCTATGGTGGTAACTATGCCGCTATTGGCATACGGATTATTTCGCTTAGAAGGTGACCATCCGTTGGTGACAATTTCTCCCGGAGAAGTGGCACATGGTGCGATAATTCCACCCGGACACATACAAAATGAATACACTCCTTTGCCTTTTACCTGATTGACTAAACTATACGAAGCAGGAGGGAGGTAGTCAGGTCTTTCTTTGATCTTATACTGAACGCTATCAATTAAGTATTGAGGATGTTCAGCCCTAACTCCTAAAGCAAAGGTTTTAAACTCAATAGCAATGTTTTTTTTGTGTAATAGCTCAAAAATATCACGTGCAGAATGGCCTGTTGCAAGTAAAAGATGCTTGGTTGGGAGATGCTTTTTTTCGTTGTTGTGAATGATCTCAACACCACTAACTTTATTATTTTCAAAGAGGATATCGATTAGTTTAGTTTCAAAATGAACTTCTCCCCCCGATGCTAAAATCTGCTCCCGCATAGCAGCGATAATTTTCGGCAGTTTGTTTGTTCCTATATGTGGATGTGCGTCGACTAGAATATCAGGCTTTGCTCCAAAGCTAACAAACAAGCGAAGAATTTCTTCGATACTTCCTCTTTTTCCTGAGCGAGTGTAGAGCTTTCCATCAGAATAGGTACCTGCACCACCTTCTCCAAAACAATAGTTTGAATCCTCATCTACAACATGCTTTTTGTGGATATTTGCCAAGTCTCGTCTGCGACTTCGCACATCTTTCCCACGCTCGATAAGGATAGGTTTTACTCCTTGTTGAATGAGTTCCAAAGCAGCAAAAATTCCCGCAGGTCCAGCTCCGATAATGATGGCATGAGGTGCATCAGCTTTTAAAGTAGTAAAGTTAATAATTCGATTTTCAGGTTGAAGTAAAGGCATTCCCTTCAACGAATAAGCTACTCGAAGCTGAAAGTAAATCTGTTTAGACCGGGCATCAATTGAGCGTTTTACAACTACAACAGATGTAATTTTTTCTTGAGCGGTTTTAATTTTTTGACTTAAATGTAAAAGAATTACCCCTTCATGTTCAATTTCATGAGCGGGAATACGTAAATCTTCAACTAAAACCACAGCTTTATTCATTCAAGTTAATACAGCGCAAAAGTACGTCATATCTAATTTCAAAAGATATTTTGCTCTTGAAATCTTCAATATTCACAACTAAACTTTGTGAATTATTAACAGAAGTATAGTTTTTATACCCAATCTGAACATTTACATTTGTCTGTATATCAGTTTTTAAATAATTTGTTTCTCATAATTTGGTCTTTAGAATATCAAATTCAAATTAATGAAACATACAAATCATAAAATTTCTATGAAGCCTATGAAAATTAGTTATTTATTCTTAGCAATCCTATTTTTAGGATGCAGTGAGCAGCCAATTGCTCAACCCAATCTTAAAAAACAAGATATTCAGCCTGTTGAAGTTCCTATCAAAAATGGACTAGCAAGAGCCTATTTTGCAGGAGGTTGCTTTTGGTGTGTCGAAGCTATCTGCGAAAGTGTGTATGGAGTAGAAGAGTCCATTTCAGGTTATTCAGGTGGACATACCGAAAATCCTACCTACGAAAAGACCAACACGGGAAGAACAGGTCACGCTGAAGCAGTGGAGGTGATTTATAATCCAATGCAAATTAACTTTGAAACTTTGGTTGATATGTATCTCGGTTCAATCGACCCCACACAGGTGAATGGTCAAGGTCCTGATAGAGGTTCGCAGTATCGCTCAATAATTTTTTATCAAAACGAAGAGCAAAAACAAATAGCCATCCAAAAGGTAGAGGAGCTTTTCTTAGTATATGACAAAACTATTGCGGTAGAAATTATGCCTTTTGAAAAGTTTTGGAAAGCGGAGGCGTACCACCAAAATTACAAGAAAAATAACCCCAACAATCCGTATATTAGAAATGTTTCTGATAAGCGATTGCGTGAATTCAAAGAAAAATTTCCCCATTTGTTGAAGGAGAACAACTAAACTTTGTTTATTTTGTGATTTCAAAAAAATATATGCACGGAATAGTCTATAAATCTACAGGAAGTTGGTATACCATCAAAACCGAAGAAGGAGAGTTTTTACCTTCCCGAATCAAGGGCAAGTTTCGTTTGCAAGGCATCAAAAGTACCAATCCTGTTGCCGTTGGAGACCGTGTAGTAATTGAGATTGAAAAAAAAGGGGATGAAAGGATTGGGATTATCAAAGAAATTCTTGATAGAGATAATTATATTGTTCGAAAATCTGTTAATTTATCCAAGCAAACTCACATAATAGCTTCAAACATTGACATTGCCTTTTTGGTAGTTACTTACAACAATCCACCTACAACTACCACGTTTATAGACCGTTTTTTGGTAACTGCCGAAGCATATGGAATAAAAACAATATTGCTTTTCAATAAAATGGATGCTTATTCTATTGAAGAATTTGCTGAACTTAAGTACCTAGCCGAACTCTACCGAAGCATTGGCTATACTTGCTTAGGAATTTCAGCAGTTACAGGCGACAATATCCCTGAATTGAAGGAAATGATGAAAGGAAAAGTTTCTGTTATCTCCGGTCATTCAGGAGTTGGGAAATCAACACTTATCAATGCCTTAGAACCAGGTTTGTCGTTAAAAACTTCTGAAATATCACTTCAACACATGCAAGGTCAGCACACGACTACTTTTGCTGAAATGTACGATTTACACTTCGATGCCCGCATAATTGATACACCAGGAATAAGAGGTTTTGGCATTGTAGATATGGAATCACAAGAAATAGGCGATTATTTTCCTGAAATTTTTGCATTGAAGCAAGACTGTAAATTCAACAATTGTTTGCATGTAGATGAGCCAAAATGTGCTGTAAAACAAGCACTTGAAGAAGATAGGATAGCCTTTTCTCGTTACAAAAGTTACCTTCAAATTTTAGAAGGAGATGAAGAAAATTACCGTAAAGATATTTATTCAACCGATTCATAATGAGGCTAGTTATTCAACGAGTTAGTAATGCGAGCGTAAAAGTGAATGAAGTTGTGTTGGGTTCAATCAAACGAGGCTTGTTGATTTTGATAGGAATTGAAGAAGTCGATACTAGAGAAGATGCTGATTGGTTAGCGAAAAAAGTTACAGGTATGCGAATTTTTGAAG
>SKIG01000101.1 GCA_007116535.1 Psychroflexus sp. | reverse complement strand
GAGTGAATAATGTTACCACAGGAACCTACAATATTTCTCCAAATTCAGGAAATAGAGCAACTTTTCTTAGAGACGGAGAACTCTACATTACTTCAGGTCCAAATACGGGAGGAGAAATTGTAATCGAACGAATTGATGAAGAAGGTATCACAGGTAGTTTCTTCTTTTCTGCGCGATTAAATGGCGTAGGGAGGATGATTAACTTTTCTAGAGGAGTTTTCTTTAATGTTCCTTTTGCTTCATTTGATATAGAAATACCATTACCAGAAGATCCTGAAAACGGTGACGAAGATTAAGCAACTTATATATCAACCCCGTTTAGCGGGGTTTTTACTTTACTTTTTTAAAATAGTAAAATGACAACATGGGAGCAACTTTTATCGCTTAGAAAATCAGGAGACAAAAACAAACGTCTTCGAAAAGAACAAGACGATAGTAGACTTGGTTTTGAAGTAGATTACGATAGAATTATTTTTTCATCAGCCCTTAGAAGTTTACAAGATAAAACTCAAGTTATCCCATTTTCTAAAACAGATTTTGTACATACAAGACTAACGCATAGTCTTGAAGTTTCTGTTGTTGGTCGTTCTTTAGGAAGGTTAGTTGGTAGAGAAATTATTCATAAATACCCGCATTTAAGTCAAGTGCACGGTTACCTGCCACATGATTTTGGTGCTATTGTTGCAGTAGCAGCCTTAGCACATGACATTGGCAACCCACCCTTTGGTCATGCAGGAGAAAAAGCTATTGGTGAATTTTTTTCTGTTGGACTTGGAAGTCGTTTTAAGGCTGAATTAACTCCCGCTGAGTATCAAGATTTAACCCATTTTGAAGGAAACGCCAACGGTTTTAAATTATTGAATCAATCTGAACCAGGAAAGGAGGGAGGCTTACGTATTTCTTATGCAACTTTAGGTGCCTTTACAAAATACCCAAAAGAAAGTTTGCCTCATAAACCAACCAAACAGATTTCTGATAAAAAGTTTGGCTTTTTTCAATCAGATAAAAATATCTTTCAAGAAGTTGCTGCCGAATTAGGACTTATTAAAGTAGATGATAAAAGTACTCGTTACTATAGGCATCCACTTGCGTTTTTAGTTGAAGCAGCAGACGATATTTGCTATACTGTTATCGATTTTGAAGATGGTGTTAACCTCGGCTTAATCGAAGAAGACATGGCGCTTGAATTTTTTTCTAAAATTATTGCACAACGAGTCGACACCAATAGATATAGCGAATTGTCATCTACGGCTAATCGAATGAATTACTTACGCTCATTAGCAATAGCCTCACTAATTGAAGAAGCTGTATCCATATTTTTAGCTAATGAAGAGGCTATTAGAAGTGGAGATTTTCATGTGGCTTTGCTAGATAAGTCTAAGTTCAAAGCGCAAATCAACGATATTATCAAAACTTCGGTAGACAAAATTTACAGAAGTCGAGAGGTCTTGGAAAAGGAAATATCTGGCTACAAGATAATTCAAACTTTATTAAGTATTTTTACGCAATCAGCTTCCAATTATAATGAAGGTAAAGCGACAAACTACGATCAGCTGATTTTAGATAATTTTCTCCCGCAATTGCAGCTTGAAGAAATGTCAACGTATGAATATCTTCTCGAAATTAGTTGTTTTGTTGCTTCAATGACAGACGGAAATGCTCTGCGCGTCTATAAGAAGCTTCAAGCAAATACAAATTTCTCTTAGCTATCAAATAAGTACAATGAATTTAAAGGTTTTTCGACTTTTCTTTTGTTTGGGAGTTTGCGTATTTTCATTCTTGAATGCACAAGAAAGAATTGTGCTTGAAGATCAAAATTTTGTGTATGAATGCGATTGCCGAAATTGGACAGACGGTCTTTTCGTTTCCATAGGGTTAAGTTCCATTAATAGTCTCAAAATAAATGATTATCTCGAAGGTATTGGCGCCCCTGAAATGCCAAATTCACCATTTTGGGTTGGTTTAGGGTGGTCTTTTCGCGGGGAAGAAAACCTACACAACTTTGATTTTATGGTAAGTATAGGCGAAGCAAACTCCCGAAATGATAACTTCCGCACTAATTACAGAGAGAGTGATATTATGTTCCGCTACTACCGAAAAATCTTCGAAAATAGTCAAGGCTCTTTCATTTCTTTAGGAGCTCAGACTTCGTTTACTATTTCGTCAGTAAACATTCGTTCAAGAAATTCAATTATCGATTTGGATGAAACCGATTTTGTACCTACTAGTCAAAATATTTCTCAGGATGCGTGGATGTTTGGCCCCTCTTTAAGCTTCAATTGGATAAGTGGTGAAAAGAGAAAGCTAATCGCTCGCTTTTTGTTTAGTTATGATTTTTCATTTTATACTTCCAAATGGCAAGTCATAGATGCCACGATGAATTCTAATTCATTTGAAGAAATTAAAGACAGAATTCAATTAAGCATTGTCATTCCAATTATTTCTAGGTAAGCATGCAAGTCCAAATTCAATCAAATGATTTTACATTAGATGTTTCAGGAGCTTTGTTTTGGGATGCTGAAAAAGTCTTGTTTATTGCTGACCTTCATTTAGGAAAAATTGAACATTTTCGTGCCAACGGAAGTGCAATTCCTCAAGAAGCTAGCTTGAAAAACTATTCAAAATTAGATGAGGTAATTCAACACTATCAACCAAGCGAAATTGTTTTTTTAGGAGATTTGTTCCATTCCATCAAAAATAAATCGTGGATTGACTTTGAATCGTGGGTAAAAAAGCAACAAGCAAAAATAACCCTCGTCGTTGGGAACCATGATTTGATTGCCAAATCAAATTTTGAAAAACTTGGAATTGAAGTTTGTTTAGAATGGAAGCGAGATTTTATCTATGGAACTCACCACCCTTCAACGTCTCAGGGTTTACTTAACTTGTGTGGACATATTCACCCCGGCTACTTTTTAAAAGGACTAGGGAAGCAAAACCTAAAGTTGTCGTGTTTTTATTTGAAGGAAAAACAATTTATTTTACCTGCTTTTGGAGGATTTACAGGAAAATATATGATCACACCCGAAGATGGAGAGCGTATTTTTGTACTAGGAGAAAACCAGGTTTTTGAGGTTCCGATATTACAATGACCTTTGCCAAAGTTCTAAACTTTGACAAAGGTGTAAGGTTAAAGCTGAGGTTGCTGATTTTTTTAAATTTTCTAAATTTGACTTTGAAATTAAGAAAAAACAAAACCTATGGATTGCAGAGTTCAACCTTTAGAACCTGATTGTTACTACCATATTTACAATAGAGGAATAAACGGCACTAACATTTTTAAAAATGATGATAACTACAGTTATTTTTTGAGACAATTTTCAAAATATGTCATTGAGGTTGCTGATGTATTTGCTTATTGTTTGATGCCGAATCATTTTCATTTCTTATTGAAGATAAAATCAGAAGATTCATTAGCGTGCTTTATAAGCAAAAATATAAAACGTTCAAGTGTTTCTAAAGAAGGCTTACATGCGCCTCAAAACATAACAAGTAAACAACTGAGTAAATTTATTAGCTCCTACACGCAAGCGTTTAACAAAGTAAATAACAGACACGGCGCATTATTAGAGAGTCCTTTTAAAAGAATAAAAATTGATTCAGAGGAATATTTGAAGAGATTAATTGTCTATATTCATCAAAACCCAATTGATTTAGATATAGATTTTAGAAAATTTAAATATTCTTCTTATCAATCGATTCTTTCAAATGGCAAAACAAACTTAATGCGGGATGAAGCGCTAGCTTACTTTGGTGGGTATGAAAACTTTATTTTTAGTCATAACAAAGTTGTAGATTCTAATTTATAACAAGCTTTCAACTTTCTTAGCTTTTAACCTTTGCCAAAGTTCCAAACTTTGGCAAAGGTTAAAAGGTGTTAGGTTAATAGGATTTACACAATCAATCTATTTTGTTTCTGCCTAATTCTTCTATCACTGTCCATGAGTTGCAACTTCTAATAACAGCTGGTACGTTAAAAAATGTATCTCTTTTATAGGTATTTACGATTACCTTTTTTAATCCTTTTAGGATTTTTTAAATGGGGAAAAGTGATAGTTGAAAAAAGCAGAGCTACTTCTAAAATTATCGAAACTTGCAAAATTTACAAGTTTCGATAATTTATATGAATCTTTGCCTAATGAAAAAATACACCAACCGAAAGGAATACATAGATAAACTTCTGTCCTTAAACACGAAGACCTCATAAAAGTGGCTTGCGGCTTACGCAAATCAGGTAAATATTCACTCTTAGAAATCTATCGTGAAGCTTAGCTTATAATTTGTGTATCTAACCCCTAACTCTTTCTAAGAAGCTGACTAGTCTTCTTTTTTGCCTTCTGAGTACTTAAATCCCCACCATTTCAAACAGTGAACTTTTTCATTTTGGGATTGATAACTTGAATATCGTGGAGAAGCAAATAATGCTGCAACGGCAATTACTGCAAAATGAACACGTGTAAGTTCTTCAAAGATAATTTCAGCAAGGAACCAACCTAAAAAACTGAACCCAAAAATAACTGCGAAACGAAATCCGATGGCATTCCAAGCTGAGGTGTATTCTTTCATAGTGTGTTAGTTTTATTCTCAGGATTGAATAGGCTCAGCATATAAGTCGAAGTCACCTGCGTCAATGACTTTTACTTTGGTAAAATCACCTACTTTTACGTAAAACTTGCTAGCATCAACTAAAACCTCATTATCTACATCAGGAGAATCAAACTCTGTTCTACCTACAAAATATCCTCCTTCTTTTCTGTCGAACACACAAGTAAACTCTTGTCCAATTTTTTCTTGATTTTGTTCCCAAGAAATTTGTGACTGAATTTCCATGATTTCGTTTGCGCGTTCAATTTTCACTTCTTGAGGAACATCATCTTCTAAATTATACGCGTGTGTATTTTCTTCGTGCGAATAGGTAAAGCATCCCAAACGTTCAAAACGCATTTCTTTGACCCACTCCTTCAATTCTTCAAAATGGGCTTCAGTTTCGCCAGGATAACCTACAATAAGTGTTGTTCTTATGGCTATTCCAGGCACTTCCTTTCTGAATTTTCGAAGTAGAGAAGTAGTTTTTTCATAATTCGTTCCACGACGCATTGACTTTAATATATCGTCTGAAATATGTTGAAGAGGTATGTCTATGTAGTTGCAAACTTTCTTTTCTTCTCGAATAACCTCAAGCACATCTTCAGGAAAACCTGTTGGGAAGGCATAATGCAGTCGAATCCACTCAATGCCATCTACTTTTACAAGTGCGCGAAGTAATTCTGCTAAATTTCGTTTTTTGTATAAATCCAAACCGTAGTAGGTCAAATCTTGTGCAATTAGAATAAGCTCCTTTACTCCGTTTGCTGCCAATTTTTTGGTTTCTTCAACAAGCTCTTCTATAGGTTTTGACTTGTGTTTTCCTCGCATTAGCGGAATTGCACAAAAAGAACAAGGTCGATCACAACCTTCAGCAATTTTTAAATAAGCGTAATTTTTAGGAGTAGTTGTAAGACGCTCGCCAATTAACTCATGTTTGTAATCTGCTCCAAGCGCTTTTAGTAACGAAGGAAGTTCTGTTGTTCCAAAGTACTGGTCTACATCAGGAATTTCTTTGATTAAATCCGGTTTGTAGCGTTCCGAAAGACAACCTATAACAAAAACCTTTTCAACCTCACCATTTTGCTTGCGTTGTACAAAATCTAAAATAGTATTGACAGATTCTTCTTTTGCATTATCGATGAAACCGCAAGTGTTGATTACCACAACATTTCCTTCTTCTTCATGAGCTACATCTTTACCGTTGGCTCTCAACTGTCCCATCAACACCTCAGAGTCGTATACATTTTTGCTACAACCTAAAGTTACTACATTGATTTTATTTTTTTTAATTGATTTTGTACGCATTCTTTTATTTTGAAAGCGCAAAGATACAACCTTTCAACTGAAACCTTTTCAATAGAAATGTTATATGATAGAACTGATTTTTATCTCAGCCTGCTGAAACTATCCCAAAAAAAAAATTAAAAAAAATTTGGATTTAAAAAAAATATCTATTAATTTAGCTTCGTTAACCATTGATTGTGATGATTTTATGAATGAAATTTTGTCCTAAGCCTTATTCATCCTCATCCATTACCAAGGTTAATTTTTAGTTTTTAAACTTTTAAAATTATTTATTAACTCAAAAATTATACATTATGAGCAGTATTAAAAACTCCGTTCAGCTAATCGGAAATCTTGGAAAAGATCCAGAAATTATGACCACAGAAAACGGTAAGAAATTAGCTAAATTCTCTATAGCCACCAACGAAACTTACAGTTCTAAATCAGGTGAAAAAGTAACCGACACCCAATGGCATAACGTAGTTGCTTGGGGAAAAACAGCTAATATTATTGAAAAATATGTTAGTAAAGGAAAAGAAGTCGGTGTGCGCGGTAAACTGACACACCGAAATTACGAAACAAAGGAAGGTGAAAAAAGATATGTAACTGAAGTACTCTGCGAAGAAGTCCTTCTTTTAGGGGCTAAATAAACTTATACGTATCTTGTTGTAAAATAAAGCCAAGTTTAGCTTAGGGAGCTTGGCTTTTTTAGTGTTTAAAATTTAATTTTTTCAAAATTATTTCAATTAGACGTGTGAATAATTTATAAAAAACACGTATAATGAATTGTTTTTTTT
>SKIG01000184.1 GCA_007116535.1 Psychroflexus sp. | reverse complement strand
TTTTATTCCTTATTCTTACAGAATTATGGTGAACAGAACTTACCTTGATATGTTATTAAATGATATTCACGCTACTTTGTACGCAGATAAAAAACTAAACTTTTATTACGCCAGTATTTTTAGTCTCATCAAAGCTAGTAAGCTTGAAAAAAAGTTAAGTAAAGAGAAGCAACAACAAAAAGAAATTAAAGCACTTCTTGCTAAAAAAGAGACTGATACAGAGGTAAGTAAAGAAATTAAGAAAGCTTTTGATGAAATGCAAGCCGCAATGACAACAATGATTATAACCTCTTCAGTTGCCGCCACTTCAGTTTCGAGGTAACTTACTTCCTGCCGAAATCAGCAGGAATTTCACCCCATTTTTTGGTTTCCCATTTGCGAATTTCAGTAGTAAATGAATTGGTTTTTAACCAATGTTCTGCACGTTGAATAAGTTCGAATAGAGCTTTGTTTTTCGGATTTGGTTGTAACTTGGTATTACATTTTTTTTTTTTTTTTCATCCCATGGCAATTTTAGAATCGGAGTAAATCAATCGTTTACTATTGTTCTTTTTTAGTAAAGCTAAACCATGAACTAAAGCTAGGAATTCTCCTATATTAGAAGTTCCTTCGGGAAAAGGTCCTTGATGAAAAAGTTGATTTTTGGACTGAGTATCAACCCCCCTGTACTCCATTCTGCCAGGATTCCCACTTGAAGCAGCATCTACACAAATACTGTTGAAGTCAATTTCATTAGCGAAAGCTTGTAGAGAGACCTTTTCTTTGGACTTTTCTTCTTTCTTATACTGAAAGTATCCTTGGTTAAGAGCAGTTTCTGCTTCTTTCAAAGATGTGAAAGACTTATATTTCGCATTGGAGTAATTGGTTATTAATCTTTTACATTCTTGCCAAGAATCAACAATACCAATCTCATGTCCCTCCCAAATGACATAGTATTTTTGTTTTTTAGAAGCCATAAAGTATTATTCAGACAAAAGTTTTTCAATTACCTGTGGAAAGTTTTTGTATTCCATTACATGAATTTTGTCACGAAGAGAACGAACTGTCTCGTTATTTTCAACTTTAGTTTTCAATTGGAAAATAATTTTACCTTCATCATAATCTTTAGTAACATAATGCACTGTAATTCCTGATTCTGATTCATTATTTTCAAGTACTGCGCGATGAACATGATCACCGTACATGCCTTTTCCGCCATACTTTGGAAGTAAGGCAGGGTGAATATTGATAATTTTGTTCGGGAAAGCATCTATTATTTTTTCAGGAAACTTCCACAAAAAACCTGCGAGGACAATTAGAGAAGGTTGAATATCTTTCAGTAGGTCCAACATTTCGTCAGTTTCATAAAAAGATTGCCTATCAAAATGTCCCACGGAAATGTTCTCATGCATGTAAGCACGTTGCAAAGCTCCTGCATTTGGATTGTTCGAAAATAAATGGCTCACATTTATGGTATCGTGAGGCTCAAAATAATTGATGATGTTCTCAGCGTTTGTGCCTTCTCCAGAGGCAAAAACAATAATTTTTTTATTTTTTGTTAGTAATTTATGCTCAGAATTCATAAAAATATAATTTATTTGTATTGGGCAAAAAAATGTTCAGAAAGTAAATTTATGTATTTTTAATGACATTTTTTAGATATCAACTTGTTTTAAAATAAAGTTTTTTATTTTTGCCTCTTGTATAAACTTAAAATTTATAATCATGTCAGACATTGCATCAAGAGTAAAAGCAATCATCGTTGACAAATTAGGCGTTGACGAAAATGAAGTAGTAAATGAAGCTAGCTTTACTAATGATTTAGGTGCGGATTCTTTGGATACCGTAGAATTAATTATAGAATTCGAAAAAGAATTTGATATCCAAATTCCAGACGATCAAGCAGAGAACATTTCTACAGTTGGTCAAGCGGTTGCTTACATCGAAGAAGCAAAAAAGTAATTAATTTTTAGTTTCATGGAATTAAAGCGAGTAGTAGTTACAGGCCTAGGTGCCCTTACCCCTATCGGTAATAATATCAAAGAGTATTGGGAAGGTTTGTCCACAGGAAAAAGTGGAGCAGCCCCCATAACTTATTATGATACCGAGAAGTTTAAAACAAAATTCGCTTGTGAAATTAAAAATTTCGACACCAACGATTACTTTGATCGAAAAGAAGTTCGTAGGCTCGATAAATTTACCCAGTATGCGCTAGTAGCTTCAGATGAAGCTATAGCGGATGCTGGGTTTGATTTAGAAAAGCTTGACAAAACACGTGTAGGTGTTATTTGGGGCGCAGGTATTGGAGGTTTAGAAACGTTTCAAAACGAAGTAATAGCTTACGCAAAAGGCGATGGCACCCCTCGTTTCAATCCGTTTTTTATACCAAAAATGATTGCCGACATTGCTCCGGGTAATATTTCCATTAAGCACGGGTTTATGGGGCCTAACTATGCAACAGCTTCTGCTTGTGCTTCTTCTGCAAATGCCATTATCGATGCATTGAATTACATCCGATTAGGATATTCAGATGTTATTGTTACAGGTGGAAGCGAAGCTGCCGTTACAGAAGCAGGTATGGGAGGTTTCAACGCTATGCATGCACTTTCTACAAGAAATGAAAGCCCTGAAACAGCCTCAAGACCCTTCGATGCCACAAGAGATGGTTTCGTTTTAGGTGAAGGAGCTGGTTCACTTATTTTAGAAGAATACGAACACGCCAAAGCGCGTGGCGCAAAAATATATGCAGAAGTTGTTGGAGGTGGTTTATCCTCTGACGCTTACCACATGACTGCTCCTCACCCAGATGGGATAGGTGTAATTGCAGTAATGAAAAACTGTATAGAAAATGCAGGCTTAACCCCAGAAGATGTAGATGCCATCAACACACATGGTACATCTACGCCACTAGGAGATGTTGCAGAATTGAAGGCTATCAAGCAAGTTTTTGGTGATCATGCTAAAAACATCAACATTAACTCTACTAAATCTATGACTGGCCACTTGTTAGGAGCCGCTGGTGCTGTAGAAGCTATTGCCTCTATTTTGGCAATGGGACACAGCTTAGTTCCTCCAACAATTAACCACGAAGTTGTAGACGAAAACATCGACCCTGAATTGAACTTGACACTTAACAAAGCTCAAGAAAGAAAATTAAATGTGGTGATGAGTAATACTTTTGGCTTTGGTGGTCATAATGCTTGTGTATTATTCAAGCGATTAGACTAAAAGTTAGATGAGTTTTATAAAGAATATATTTGAGTCCCGTTCAAAGAACGGGATTTTATATTCTAAGATAACTGCTATAGTAGGCTTTAAACCCAAGAATCTTGCCATATACGAAAAAGCTTTTACGCATCGTTCTGCGCAACTTAAAGACGATTTCGGCAATGACGTTAACTACGAACGACTAGAGTTTCTAGGCGATTCTATTCTTGGAGCAGTAATTTCCTGCTATTTATTCGACCAAGCGCCTAATGCAGACGAAGGCTATCTTACAAAGATGCGCTCAAAAATAGTGAGCAGGAAGCACCTCAATCAACTTGGAGAAGACCTTGGTTTAATAGAAATGCTTAAATCCAACGTAAGTCAAAATCATGTTGGATTGAATATTCATGGAAATTTATTTGAAGCACTAATTGGAGCCATTTATCTTGATAGAGGATTCGATGCGTGTGAGAATTTTATCTATAAAAAAATTATCGATCCATATATTGATTTGAAGAGCTTGGAGACAAAAATTGCCAGTTATAAGAGTTTTTTGATCGAATGGTGCCAAAAAAACAAGCATTCTTTTCATTTCGAAAACGTTGAAGAAGATGGTCTCGATGGATTAAAATATTTTTCTGTAAAGTTTTTTATCAACAATGAAAACATTTCAAAGGCGCGTGAAGTCTCAAAAAAGAAGGCAGAAGAAAAAGCTGCTAGAAGAGCTTACTACGCTTTACAGAATCATTTTGAATAATATTTTTTCATAACTCTATAAATCTTAGTACTTTTATAAATTCTTTTTTAATGACTTATGAAAAAGAATGTATTGACATTAGATGAATTTATAGATATCGATTTTTCGCTGATTGGAATAAATACTTCCATTGAAATGTATCGATTAATTTACTTTATTAATAAAAAACTAGAAACTAATTTTGAATTACAAGAGAAAGATGTAGATTATGAGTACGAAGATTGTACTGCTCATTTTCCTTTGTATTATCATTATTCTAAAGCTTTACAAAGCAATGTATATATCGTTGCCAACAAACATAAAGCTAAAGTAAACCAATTTAATAGTAGCGGCAGCTTATTTTTGGAGGACAGCAGCTTTTACAAAACAAAGTATCTTCTACCTGAACTAAAACATGTTGATTTTTTGTTGAAGGTTGAAGGAAATGAAGATTATATCAGTCTTAAAAAAATCACTGTACAAATAAATGAAATAAAACAGGTGTCAAGCACCTTTGCTATAGAATTAGAACAAATAAAATCACCCCAAAATCTCATTTTTAACTAATGGAACAGATTAAACGAACAAAAATTGTAGCTACCTTAGGTCCTGCAACAAGTAATAAAGAAGTACTTAAAGCAATGCTTCAAGAAGGAGCAAACATATTTAGAATTAACTTTTCTCACGCAGATTATGACGATGTAAGAGAACGTGTAAACATGATTCGCGAACTAAATGAAGAATTTGGTTTTAATGCGGGAATTCTTGCCGATCTTCAAGGTCCAAAACTCCGCGTAGGAAAGATGAAAGAGGATGTGCTTGTTTCTAAAGGAGATGTAATCAACTTTAAAACAGGGGAGCCTTTTGAAGGAACAGCAACAGAAGTGTATATGAACTACGACACTTTTCCGCAAGATGTTAAACCTGGTGAAAACATTCTTTTAGATGATGGAAAACTTATTTTTGAAGTTGTTTCAACCAACAAAAAAGACACCGTTCAAGCTAGAGTTGTTCAAGGTGGGCCGCTAAAATCAAAGAAAGGTGTTAATTTACCGAACACAAAAATTTCACTTCCTGCACTAACAGAAAAAGATGTTCAAGATGCTATTTTTGCATGCGAGTTGGAAGTAGATTGGATAGCACTTTCTTTTGTTCGTTATGCAAGCGACTTGAGAATTCTTCAAAAACTTATCAGCGAACATAGTGAACACAAAATTCCAATTGTTGCAAAAATTGAAAAACCTGAAGGAGTCGTAAATATTGACAAAATTATTGCTTATTGTGATGGATTAATGGTTGCTCGAGGCGATTTAGGTGTAGAAATTCCTGCCCACGAAGTACCGCTAATTCAAAAGAAACTAGTCCTTCGTGCGAAAGAAGCGAGAATTCCTGTAATTATTGCCACACAAATGATGGAGACAATGATTACGAGTCTTACACCAACAAGAGCCGAGGTAAATGATGTTGCAAACTCTGTAATGGATGGAGCTGACGCCGTAATGCTTTCAGGTGAGACTTCTGTGGGTAAATATCCAGTTGATGTAATCAAAAAAATGGCGCAAGTTATCAAAAGTGTAGAGAGTTCTCCTTTGATTAAAGTTCCTAGAAATGCACCACATATAAGAACAAAGCGCTACATCACAAAAGCTGTATGTTACCACGCTGCTGTGATGGCAACAGAAATTAAAGCGAAGGGAATATGTACACTTACCAATAGTGGTTATACTGCTTTTCAAATTTCTGCATGGCGTCCTGACACAAATATACTTGCCTTTACTTCCAACAAGCGAATCTTGACACAGCTTAGTTTGCTTTGGGGGGTGAATTCTTTTTACTACGATAAGTTTTCGAGTACAGACGAAACCATCAAAGACATCAATGAGATTGCTGCAAGACATGGATACCTAGATAAAGGAGATTTTGCTATTAATCTTGCTGCTATGCCTATAGAAGATAAAGGTATGGTAAACACCTTAAGAGTTTCTGAAATAGAATAATTTCTGAGCTAACTAAATAAACAAAAAACGCCTTGATTTATCAGGGCGTTTCTGTTTTCTAAGCATTCATAATATACTTTTTGGGCGTCGTACCAAACTTCTTTTTGAAGGCTGCGATAAAGTGACTCGCCGTACTATATCCGACAGAAAGTCCTACTTCATTTACATTGTGTTGACCACGCTCAAGCAATTTACGTGCGTACTCCATTTTGTAATCCAATAAAAATGAATAAACAGTATCGCCATAAATTTCTTTGAAGCCTTCTTTTAATTTTTTCAAACTTAGACCAACCTCATCTGCAAGTTCAACCAACGAAGGTGGTTCGACCATACGTTGAATCATTATTTCTTTTGCTAGCTTAATTTTTCGGACATTGTCTTCGTCATCTAAAAATGGGCATTGTTCAATGTCTGCTTCTTCAGGGCGATTAAAATACAAGGCTATCAGTTCGTAAGCTTTACCCTTTACATATATTTTTTGAACAGAAGAATGTAAATTAAGCTGAAGAATATGACTCAAGGCAACCGCCATCGCAGGAGTTACATCACCTTCCTTATAGTACTTTTTGTCCTTGTTATCTTCGGCTAAAAAATCAACATGTGTCGAATCATTAGAAAAAAGACTATGCAACTTTTTGATAGAAACCAGCACACTTACAGACCAAGATTGAGGAAATACTTCAATATTAATAGGTAATTCTTTCATCGGGTTATATAGCAACAAAGACTTGTCTTCATCTATATCTAAGGCGTAACTACCTTGATTGAAATTGAACTTCAACTTACCCTT
>SKIG01000089.1 GCA_007116535.1 Psychroflexus sp. | reverse complement strand
TTAGAGAAAGCAGGTTGCAAACTTGGATTACCTTGAAATATGTTTGTTCTACTTGTTCTCGAAGGAAAAGGATTAATAAACCAACTTCTAGGACGGTTAATTCTTCGGTTAAATCCCAGTGTTAGCTCCTGAGTATCGTCCAGTTTATAAATCATATTCACTGTTGGGAAAAAGTTACTAAATCGGTTGTCGAAGCTTGTGACTACATCTTCATCAGGGAAAAATTGATCCAATCCTGTAGACTCTCCCAGTAGGGGAGTTGTGTTACCTTTTAACTGTGTATATTCGTAACGAAGACCAAGTAAATAAGAAAAATTTTCACCGATTTTATTTCCATATTGTGTATATAACGCACCTACATTTTCTTGGTAATCGAATTGATTGGACAAATCATCTTGTTCCAACTCTCTATCAGTGTTTAATAGGCTTAAATCAAAAATGGTCTTGTTATCGTTTAAGTCGCCTCTAAAACCTGCTTCAAACTGACCGTCTTCGCCAATAGGCAAAGTGTAATCTCCTTGCAACAAATAACCAATTTCTCTGCGATTTTCTATAATTTCTTCTTGTGCTAAAAGAAAGCCTTCTTCTTGTCCGATTCCAAATTGATTTTCTATAATATCGATATTCTGATCTCTTTTTCTCCACGAAACTTGACCATCAATAGTTAGTTTGTGGTCTCTGTTTTCTTCGTCAAGTTGATTTTCATAGTTCAAGGACACTTGATAGCGGTCATCATCTCTAAAGTCAAATTCATCTCGACTTGTTCTACTATCAAATTCACCTTCAATAAAGCGATTGGTTATATTTTCATTGTAATCAAAACGTTCTCCAGGTCTAAGAAAAGCCGTTGCAGTAATAGATTCGTAATCGGTGATGAAATATTGTGCACCAAGATTTACAGAGAGGTCTTCTTGGTCTCGGTTGTAAAAACGATTTTCTGTAATTCTATCGAAAGCTCCTGAAGTAAATGTATTATCAAAAAATGCATTTCCGGGTGGTCTTCTTTTTGAATAAGTAGTTGTATTAAAGAAGTTAAACTTTTCAGTACGTACATTACCATTAACGGTTACTCCATTATTCATGGGTGTACCAAGGTTTACTTGTGCGGAACCATTGTAACCTAAAGTTTTGTCTCGTTTAAGCACAATATTGATAATACCTGCTGTTCCTTCAGCATCGTATCTAGCTGATGGACTTGCGATTACTTCTACACGTTCAATAGATTCTGCGGGAAGTTGTTGTAGTACGTCTGCATCACCAAAACCTGCTAAGGTTGAAGGTTTTCCGTTGATAAGTATACGTACATTTTCGTTACCTCTTAAGCTTATAGTTCCATCTACATCTGCAGAAACAGATGGAACATTATTCAATGCATCAGCAATAGTTCCACCGCTAATTGTTAAGTCTTTTCCTATATTATAGATTTTCTTGTCGAGTTTAACTTCTACCTCAGTTTTTTCAACAACAACTTCTATCTCATCAAGTTGGGTGATTTCTGTAACTAATCTAATGGTGCCTAAATCTTTATTTTCCGTAAGATTTAGGTTGATTTTTTTTGTCTCGAAGGAGGTGTACTCGATTACTAACCTATATTCACCTTGTCGTAAGTAAAAACTAAAATTTCCGTCAAAATCAGTAAGTCCTCCTTCCACCAGTTCATCTCCTTCGAAAATTGATACAGAAGCCATATCAAGAGGAAGATTAGTATCGTCGATGACAGTTCCTTTCAATTCAAATTCTTGAGCAAATGTGCTTATGAAGAAAAAGCTAAGCACTAAAAAATGTAGATATTTCAAAACGTGTTTTTAATTGTTACTTTATTTTGACAAGTGAACAAGGAGAATGTTAAATCGGTTCTCGTTAAACTTACGTTAAGTAATCAAAATATGGTCGTAAAGACTTAGTTCTCTAAAAAAAACTGAGATTGAAAATGATTTTTAAGCTAACAAATCTAACTTTTAGATTTGTAAAATTGATTGTATTTGCGTTTTGCGAAGTAACCTACTACAAGCCAAACAATCAAACTACCTACAATAAATTTATAACTTATAATTTGTTCACCGCTCGCATAGGAATGTAATCCTGTGAGGTAAAAGTTAACTCCAAAATAAGTCATAATAATAGAGCCAAACGCAATGACAGACGCCCAATTGAATGCCCAAAGTCCACGCAACCCTGGAACAAGTCGCATGTGAATAACAAAAGCATACACAAAAATGCTGATTAAAGCCCAGGTTTCTTTTGGATCCCAACCCCAATAGCGCCCCCAACTTTCGTTAGCCCATTGTCCACCAAGGAAGTTGCCTATAGTAAGCATGACAAGACCAACGGTAAGTGCAATTTCATTGATGTATGAAAGCTCTTGAATGTTTAATTTCATTTTTTTGAAATTATCTTTGGTAGTTGTCATCATTAAAAACAAGGCTAACAAGCCAATAATAGCACCAAGAGCAAATGGGCCATAACTACCAACAATTACAGCTACGTGAATCATTAACCAATAAGAATCTAGCACAGGTTGAAGTGGTGTGATAGAAGGATCAAGCCAATTCCAATGTGCAACCATTAAAATGATTGATGTAATAAATGCTGTTGAAGCCATTGTTAAATCACTTTTTCTTCCAAAAGCAAAACCAAAGAACATGGTAGCCCATGCAACGTAAATCATACTTTCGTAGGCATCACTCCAAGGAGCATGGCCTGAAATATACCATCTAGCTGCCAAACCTAAAGTGTGTATTATGAAGAAAAGAATAAGGGTAACTTTACAAAGTCTGACAATCCACTCAGTAATTTTGGTTTTTTTGAATATTTCAATCAAAACGACAATTACCATGAGTAAACCAACGTACAAATAGTATTGAAAAAGTCTTCCGAAAACATCGAAATCATTATACCACATTTCAACTTTTACTTCTGTATCTGATAGCAAAACTTCATTTCCATATTTTTTTTGTAAGCCCTTTATACTTTGAAGAATACTTTCAGCTTGAGAATAATCCCCGTCTTCTCTAGCATTTTGAATAGAATTGACATACATAGGAAGTATGTTGTTTACATAAAGCGAATCAGACCCAACAAAGAAAATTTCTTCTTCTTCATTTTTTATTTCTCTTAGAGAAACCCAACGATTGTTTGTATTATTTGGAATAGGAAAAATACGCATCACATTCCCTTGAAGTGCATCATAAAGTAAATTCAGTCGCTGATCGGCATCAATATAATCTTTCTGAAATTTATTCGGCACTTGTGCTTCATAGGCATCTCGTAGAAATGGAGCCAATTTGTAAGATCCGTCTAATTCAAAGAAATCTGTTAAGGCTACATATTTTTGGCCTATTTCAATTCCAAGAACATTATGAATGCTATCGTTTTTCTTTTCGAGATAAATGAAAGGAACACCATACCAAACTCCAGGGTTTTCTAACATTGAAATTAATATCTGATCGCTATTTAGCCCTTCATAAGATTCATTTTTTCTTAGTTTACGAACAAGTTCCGAAGAAAAAGTGTGGGCAGGCTTCATTCTTCCTTTGCTATCTTGTATGACTAGTTTAGCAAATTCCCTTGCATGTTTTTTGTCAACTGCATTTTTTTTGATAGCTTCATTTACTTCAAGTAAAAACTCTTCTCTAGTTTGTTGATTCGTCTCATGTACGTGAGTTTCTTCATCAGTTTGGAAGAACGCAAATGCATCTTGATTTCCAAAACTGAGGAAAAACAACATAGCAATGATTCCTAATTGAGCTTTTTTGGTTTTCACTTGTTCAAGCTTTTTTCTTAATTCTCCAAACCGAGAATAACGGTCAAAAAGTATAGCCATAAGTCCAAAATACAATAAGAAATAACCAATATAGGTAATCCAAGTTCCCCACCAATCGTGGTTTACACTTAAAATAGTTCCGCCTTCATCACGGTCAAAAGAAGCCTGGAAAAAGCGATAGCCACCGTGATCAAGTACATGATTCATATAAATGTCATAATCGTAGGAATTACTTCCGTCAATCACTTCTACTTTACTCATATAGGAAGAGTAACTTGGGCTGGAACGATGCTCTGTTCCAGGTAATTTTTCTGCAATAAAATAATTCAATTTAATAGAAAAAGGTAATTCAATTTCTTTGCTTCCGTAACGAAGATAGATATCGTAAGGGCCAACGATTACTTTTTTCATATCGTTAAGCATACCTTTTCCGCCAATCATGCTTACTTCAGTAGATTCACCAGCAGCAGTTATTCTAAAACGAACACCGTCTGGAGTATTTTCAGTAGGTCTTTCGGCGGGGGCTATATCATATAGTCCTTTCTTTACAGGATCAGGGAAAACTACTTGCATTCCACCAATATTGTAAAGAGAACGGAATTCTAAATTTTGAAGAGAGTCTGAGACTAATTCGCTTTGCGACTGATCCGCCATTCGCATAAATGTACCTTCAAAGGGGGATATGATGGTAAAACCTGTACTATTAGTTCCTGTAATGTTTACAGCACCTTCCGTATAATTATTGAAAGCAAAAAGCATATTACTGATGTTGGAGACATCTCCTTCTCTCAGAAAACGGTCTTGTCGCTCTCCCGTAGAGCTTGACTCAACCATCTTTAGGTAGTTTTCTCCGTTTTCGTTTTCAACAAAAGTTTCTTCAGCTTTATGAATAAACTCGATTACTTCAAATTGTATTGGGTTTCCGTTGAAATCGGTTTTAATTACCTGCTCATTTTTAATTTTCGGGGCGAGAACCAGGTCAAAAAATTCTTTCTTTCGTTTTGGTTCGCCATCAATCTCGCCATCAATATAAGTGCTTAAATAGGTTTTTTCAGATAACATTATATTTGTTACCTCACCTTCTCGAATGGGCATGATTCCCTCATATCCAATATATCGTGTTACCCACGCACCAAGCAGAATGAGTATAAATGACAAATGAAGGATGAGTGTAGTAAATTTCTTTTTAATCCATAGTTTATAGCGGAAAATATTGCCAATGAAGTTAATGACAAAAAACACCATAATAACTTCGAACCATACAGCATCATATATCCATTTTCGTGCAGTAAGAGTAGAGTAGGAGTTTTCAACAAAAGTTCCGATTGCTAGTGCTACAGCGTAAACAACAAACAAGACAGCCATTAAACGTGTAGAAAAGAGTATATTCTTAATTTTTTCTTGCAACATCAAATAAAAATTTGGTTGCAAAGATACGCAATTGTAAGCTTTTTTCTTGGAAGTTTGCGCCTATATAAGCACTAATTATAAGTTAATATTCACGTAAAAACTAATCTTCAAAATCCATTTTTGCGCTAAATCTTCTTTGTTCGTTTAGCTTTTCAGCAGTTTCTAATTCTTCTTTTGAAATAACTTTCAAAAATGAAGGATGTTGCTCGATGGCGTATTCAAGTTTCTCCACGATTTGATTGATAGTTTCGTTCTCGTAGTCAATTTCTAAAGGTTCTTTGATGACAATTGATTGTAGAATTCCTCTTTTTTTGATATTGATGCCTTTTTTGTCAAAAGACCTCCTAAAGCCATCAATTACAATTGGTATCACAATAGGTTTGTAGGTTTTGATGATGTGAGCGGTACCTTTTCTAATAGGTTTCCATGGGGTCGTTGTTCCTTGAGGGAATGTAATTACCCATCCATCTTTGATGGCTTTACCAATGTTTGTAATATCGCTAAATTTTACTTGACGATTAACTTCTTGGCCTTGAGCACGCCATGTCCTATCTATACTTACCGAGCCTGCATAAGCTAATAACTTTGGAAGAAATCCGCTTTTCATGGTTTCCGCAGCGGCTACATAATATATGTTTAGTTTTGGATGCCACAAGTACCCAATGTTTTTGATATTGTCTACACGACCACTAAGTGCAGCATTGAAAACATGATACATAGCAACAACATCGGCAAAATATGTTTGATGATTTGAAACAAATAAAACACCGTTTTCGGGTAAATCTTTAATAATTTCAGAACCTTCAATTTTGAGTCGATTGAATCCTCGGTATCTTCGATGAGTCATCGCACCCATGGTACGAATCAACCATTTCTTTAATATTAAATAATGACCAAAAGGGTTTTGTTTGAATAATCCCATTTTTCTTTGAGGTATTTTTAAAGCAAGAACAAAAGTAACTAATTATTTTAAATATGAAGTCAGCAGCTAAAATTGAAACCGAATTGTAAGAAGAAAAGATAAAGCTGTTAATCTCCCGCTTTCTCTTGAATAAGCTTCAATATAAAATTAGGGCACTTCATAGGTCTTCTGTTTTTTTCATCTACAAAAACAAGAGTTGTGTGTCCGATGCAAATTTTTTCATCGTCTTGATTGAATATTTCGTAGTTGAATTGCATTTTTACATTTGGCAATTCTTTTAAGTAAGTGTTAACAGTTAGTACATCACCAAACTTTGCTGATTTCAAGTATTTAATTTGCAAATCATATACGGGTAACATAATTCCATCTTGCTCAAGTTTGTGATAGTGTAAATTGTATTGTTGAAGCCAATGAACTCTACCTACCTCAAAATATTGAGGATACACTCCATGATGTACAACTCCCATTTGGTCTGATTCTGCATACCTAACCTCTAGATCTATAGTTGTCTTATTTATCATCAATAAAAATTATGGTTGCAAATGTAGCATAATTCAAACTATATCTGTATACGAAAAAAAAACTTAAAATTCAAGTGCAATTTTGTTTTTTTATTACA
>SKIG01000202.1 GCA_007116535.1 Psychroflexus sp. | reverse complement strand
TTTGAGATTGAATTTACAGCCAATTCACTTTCCTTAGAAAACAAATTACTACGTGCAAAGTCAGCCATTCCCAAACAAGCGCAGGCGAGTAAAATTATCCTTATTTCTGATTTTGAAGGAGAAGATGAAACTGAACTAAAAGAGCTGATTTCATCTAATCCATCCACTTCATTTGTGCAGTTAATTCCTGAAATAAAAACTAATTCATGGATTGAAAAAGCCTCTATTGTAGGAGATGTGTTTCAGCCAGAAATGCTGATTGAAGTAAAAACCAACGCACTTTCTTCTGAAAGTAATCCTAAAGAAATTGTATTGAGTATTTCTGATGAAGATAAAATGATCGCTAAAAATACACTCACTTTTAAAGGAGAAAACAGCAAAGAAATCCAACTTCCTCTTTCCAAAACCCCGATTCAACAAGGGAAGTTGCAAATTGAAGCAGAAGGATTGCTTTACGATAAGGATTATTTTTTTACTTTAAGTGAAAACACAAGTATTCAAATTACCCATTTGTTTCAAAATGAAGCAGCAACATTTATAGAGCGAATTTTCAGAACAAATCGATTTGATTATCAACAAACCGAGGTTAGCGATTTCGATTTCAGTGAGTTAAAGCAAACGCAACTACTTATTGTAGATAATTTTACTTCCTTTAGTCAAGTTCAATCTTCTCAAATTAGCGAATTTGTCAATCGTGGTGGATATGTATGTATTATCCCTTCGACTTCTATAGATAGATTGAGTTATTCAAGTTTGCTTAATTCACTTCAGCTTACTTCTTTCCAAACTAAAGTTGAAAACAAAACAGCCATTACAAACGTGAGTACAAGTCATCCTTTTTTTGAAGGAGTTTTTGAAAGTGACTTTAGCAATTTTGATTACCCTTCGGTTGAAATATACTATTCTTTGAATTCACCCGTCAAAAGTTTACTATCGTTTGCTAATGGCGAAGCATTTTTATTTGAAAATAATAATGTTTTTGTTTTTACTGGGAATATTCACTTAGGAAACAGTAATCTGCGCAAATCGCCTTTGGTAGTACCTATTTTTTATCAAATGGCGTTACAAAGTATCGGAAACGATAGGATTTCATTAGAAATTGAAAGTGGGAAAAGCATCAAAATCCCATTAGAAAGCACTTCGGAGAAGGTGTTGAAATTGCAAAAAGAAGAACAAAATTTTATTCCCAAACAACAGGCTACAAATGATGGAATACTCGTTTTTGCAGATTTTTATCCTTCAACAGCAGGAAATTTTGAAATTTTATTTGAAAATAGATCATTAGGGTATATAAGTTTCAATTATGCCCGCAATCAAAGTAATACCCTGTATTTTGATGTATCTTTTGAAGCAGAAAATTTCTTTACCAATGCAAAAAAATGGAAAGAAGAATTACGTATACAACCAAAAATGAATGAGCTTTGGCAATGGTTTCTTATTTTTGCATTGATTTTTATGTTCGCTGAATTTTTAATTTTACGATTTATCAAATAACATGACTACACTCTATCGTTCTGTTCAAATTATTGACCCACAATCGCCATTTAATGGGCAAGTTAAAGACATTCTCTGCGACGAAAAATCAATTCTTTCTATTGAAGATAAAATCGAAAAAACTGATGTGTCTCGTGTTGTTGAAGCAAACAAATATTGTTTTTCTCCAAGTTTTTTTGATAGCCAAGTAAGTTTTGGCGAACCAGGGTTTGAAGAAAGAGAAAGTTTAGCAAATGGCTGCGAAACTGCATTTCAATCAGGTTTTGGAACAATCGCTTTGATGCCGAATACTCAACCTGTTGTAGATCAGGCTTCCTTAGTTAGGTATCTACTTCAACAAACACAACATCTTCCTGTGGAAGTTCATCCTATAGGTTGTTTTACGCAAGGGATGCAAGGCGAACATATGGCGGAATTATTTGATATGTATCATGCAGGGAGTGTTGCTTTTTCTGATGATACGCGTGCAATAGATAATGCTAACCTGCTGAAAATAGGCTTGCAATATGTACAATCATTTGGAGGAGTGATTTATTCTTTTCCGAAACAAACACAAATTGCGAGAAATGCACAAGTCAATGAAAGTTATGCTACAACTAAATTAGGATTAAAATCTCAACCAAGCATTGCCGAAAGTCTTCAAATTGCGAGGGATTTGCACATTCTTGAATACACAGGTGGCAAATTGCACATTCCACTTGTAAGTACAAAAGAGTCAGTTGATTTAATCAGAAAATCAAAAAAACAAGGCTTAGAAGTAAGTTGTAGCGTTTCTGTTCATCATTTGTATTTCACAGACGAAGCACTTACAGAATTTGATAGTGCTTACAAAGTGAATCCTCCATTACGAAGCGAGAATGACCGTTTAGCATTGATTGAAGGCTTGAAGGATGGGACAATAGACATGATTACAACAGACCATCGTCCAAGAGAAATCGAAGCTAAAAAAGTTGAATTTGAACACGCCGCTTACGGTAGCATTGGATTAGAGTCTTGTTTTGGAGCATGCAACAAAGTATTAGGAAAAGAGTTAAGCATAGAAAAACTAACTCAATCAAGACAGGTTTTTGGTCTTAAAACACCCAAAGTTGCTGTTGGTGAAGCGTTGAACTTTACTCTTATTGATACAGAAAAATCCTATGTGTTTAGTGAAGATCATATTCTTTCCTCCAACAAAAATGCCATTTTCCTAGACGAAGAATTGAAAGGAAAAGTAGTAGAAACTATTGTAGTTAAATCTTAAGTTTATGGAAACAGAAGGAAACGTAAAAGGAAAAACACCCGCTATTGTAGCATACTTTACCATTTTTGGAAGCATCATCGCTATATTCTTAAATCTAGAGGGAAAGCATGAATTTGCGCGTTATCATACCCGTCAAGCATTAGCATTGCACTTGTTTTTATTGCTTTCTTTAGCGCTAATTTCAGGCTTTGAAAATGTAATGATTTACTCAGCTTTCTACTTAGCCTACATTGTTTTATGGGTGTACGGATTTATAGGCGCAATTGCAGGAAAAAAACACGAAATCCCATTTTTAGGGCCTTTTGCACAGAAATTTTTTAGCAAGATTATTTAACCCGAATATTCCTCCCCATTTACATAATCTTGAAGGTAATCGAAGCGTTTAGCTAATTTTCCTTTTTCAGTCATTTTTGCTCGTGATAAAACTCCGTTTTCATCATTATTAAAAAATGCAGGAATAACATGCGCTGCAAACATATCTCCAAAACCTTCACTTGCATCTTTAGGTAATTCACAAGGCAGATTATCTACCGCCATTACAGCTATTGAACCTGTTGTTACTATATTTACTTCCGATTGAGTTTGTGGATGGTAAGCATAAAATGGATCTGCAATCGTAGAGGGTCGAATGGTAGATGCAACAGGCCCATCGATATCGCAGCTAACATCAGCAACTAAATTAATTTTGAAATCAGGATGCTTTGCATCTTCTCTTGTAAAAAGATACGGAGCTCCATCTCCGTAAAAATGACCTGCAATAAAGTAGTCAGTTACCTTTGCAAAACGCATAAAATCCGATTCATAGCCACTTGGATTAGCAAAAAATTCTTTTTTACTCCCTTCTTTACCATCTTTGCGCTTGTTATAATCCATTACATCTATTTGAACGTAGACAGGATATTCAAAAGTTTGTGTTAGAAATTCATCTACCGTAACTTCTTTAATTTTTAAGTGGTCAAGGATTTCTTTCGCTCCCATAGCTACTTTCCCCATGCCTGTCAAACAAATTTTGATAGGTGGAACAGTAATTTTGGTAAGTTCAGATTTCATTGCCTTCAAATCAGTAAGATTCTCGGCTTTGGGTAGCTCAAATAGTTCATCTCTAACTCCCAATAACCTAAATCCGTTGTAGGCTCCCACTAATCCTGCATACCTGCCAAAGCCAATAAGTCTCGCGCCATTCTTTTTAACAATCACTTCGTGGTCATACAACTCAATGTTTTTATCAAGAATTGCCTGAAGAAGCTTTCTGTTGTAAGGTTGCTTTTTGATGGTATGCGAAAAGAAAAAATACTTTTTATTTGGAATTAAAGATTCGATTGGGACTTCTTTTACCCCTAACATTACGTCACAAGAAGAAATATCATCAACAACAGAAATACCAAGTTTCATGTATTCTTCATCAGAAAAAACACGAATTGGAGATGATTCGACTTCAAAAGTAGCATTTGGAAAAGACTTCATCAACGACTGAATCTTTTCAGGTGAAAACACTACTCTTCTATCGGGTGGATTTTTTCTTTCTCTTATAATTCCAAATTTCATAAACTAAGTTTTAATGGTACTGATTAAATATGTCGGAAGCCTTGTTGTAAGCTGCTTCAAAACTTCCCATTCGTATGTTATTTTCTATTTTATTGGCGTTTAAAAAGCTGATAATTTTTTCCATTGGCATATTTCCCGTTAGGCTATCTTTCGCCATTGGGCAACCGCCAAAACCTTGAATTGCACCGTCGAATCTTCGGCATCCTGAAGAATAAGCTGCTTCAATTTTTTCGTGCCAACTTGCTTTAGTGGTATGTAGATGTGCGCCACATTCAACTTTAGGATAAGCGGGTATAAGATTACTGAACAGATAATTGATTACTTCAGGTGTTGAGCTACCAATAGTATCTGAAAGAGAGATAATTTCAACTCCCATTTGGTAGAGACGCTCCGTCCACTCCCCTACTATTTCTACATTCCACGGGTCTCCGTATGGATTTCCAAAGCCCATAGACAAATAGGCAACTACTTTCTTGTGATTCTTATTAGCTAAATCCAAAATACCCTCCAATAAAACAACAGATTCCGCAATGGTCTTGTGGGTATTCCTCATTTGGAAATTCTCAGAAATTGAAAAAGGATAGCCTAAATAATCAACTTGCGGAAAAGTAACAGCTGTTTCTGCACCACGTTTGTTGGCAACAATAGTGAGTAATTTGGAATTTGTTTCTGACAAATCTAATTTATCTAAAACAGCAGCAGAATCAGCCATTTGAGGAATTGCCTTAGGAGAAACAAAGCTACCAACATCAATAGTATCAAATCCACATTTAAGTAAGGATTGAATGTATCTTATTTTAGCTTCTGTTGGAATAAATGTTTTGATGCCTTGCATAGCATCTCTAGGACATTCAATTAGCTTTAGTTTGGACATGTTAAAATTTTGCTCCCTCAAAAATAAACTTTTAAATGAATCTCGTGAATGGATAATAGAAATATTTTCGTGTAAATAAAATGTGTTTTTTTTATTTAAGATACTTTAAAGTAAGTCATAAAACTATCTTTATCCTTGATGAAGAAGAAAGTTATTTTATAAACAAAAAGCTTCAATAGGAATTATTTTGACAGGAATAGTACTTGATTTGTTGACCAAGAATACAAAAGAAAATTAGAAAATATAACCCTTAAAGAGTGAAACAGCTATAATCGAGTTAAATAAAAAAACCGCCTCTAAGGAAGCGGTTTTACTATTTTAAAGCTAAAATCTTAAGCCAATACTTTCTGAACTTTGTCTGCTGCTTCTTGGAAAAGTACGGCACTCTCTACGTTCAACCCACTATTGTCTATCAACTCTTTTGCAATTTCTGCGTTAGTACCTTGTAATCTAACAATGATAGGCACTTTTATCTGATCACCCATGTTTTTGTAGGCTTCAACAACCCCTTGAGCAACACGATCACAACGAACGATACCTCCAAAAATGTTGATTAAAATAGCCTCTACTTTTTCATCAGCTAAAATAATTCTGAATGCCTCTTCAACACGTTTAGCATCAGCAGTACCTCCAACATCAAGGAAGTTTGCAGGCTCACCACCAGCGAACTTAATCAAATCCATTGTAGCCATTGCTAAACCAGCACCATTTACCATACAACCAACATTACCGTCAAGGTTTACGAAGCTAAGCCCAACTTCTTTTGCCTTAACTTCAGTTGGATCTTCCTCACGAATATCTCTCATTGCTTGGTAATCTTTGTGACGGAAAAGCGCCGAATCATCAATGGTTACTTTAGCATCTACTGCTAAAATTTTATCGTCGCTAGTTTTCAATACAGGGTTAATTTCAAAAAGAGAAGAATCTGACTCATCGTATGCCTTGTACAAAGCCATCACGAACTTCACCATCTCCTTAAATGCTTGACCAGAAAGACCTAAATTAAAAGCAATTTTTCTAGCCTGAAAAGGTAAAATTCCTGTGGCAGGATCTATTTCTTCTGTAAAAATTAACTCAGGTGTTTTTTCAGCAACAGATTCAATATCTACGCCTCCTTCGGGAGAATACATAATCATATTTCTACCTGTAGCTCTATTCAACAAAACTGACATATAATATTCCTCAGTCTCGCTATCACCTGGATAATACACATCCTCAGCGACCATAATTTGATGTACTTTTTTTCCTTCCGCAGAAGTCTGAGGTGTTACTAGATTCATACCGATGATTTCACCAGCAATACGCTCTACTTCCTCTAAATTTTTGGCAAGTTTTACTCCACCACCTTTTCCACGACCACCAGCATGTACCTGTGCTTTCAACACATGCCAACCAGTTCCTGTTTCTTCAGTTAGTGCTTTTGCAGCCTCTACAGCTTCAGCAGGAGTCGTAGCAATTTTACCACGTTGTACATTTACTCCAAAACTACTAAGTATCTCTTTTCCTTGATATTCATGTAAGTTCATATGCGGATTTTAAAAATTTTAATTGCCCCACAAAAGTAAGCAAACCTAATCCTTTTAACAAATGAAAATGCAATAATATTATA
>SKIG01000041.1 GCA_007116535.1 Psychroflexus sp. | reverse complement strand
GTGAAAGAAATTAAGCTTTTATTCGAGTTGAACGAACCTATTGAAGTCTTTGATAATGTGGTAATAAATGCTACTACTCATGATAAATTTTGTCAACAAATGCATTACATTATCAATCGAAAAAAACAGGGAGTTTTTCATTTAGGGAGTGATGATTTAATGCATCACCGCCAATTAATTGAAGAAATTTGTGACAAACTAGGACTTGATAATCCCTTGTTAAAACACGTATTCGATTCCAATGAAGATCGGTATATTGCCGTATTACCAAAGGAAAATAAATTACCTTTACATTACCGATTTACCCTAGACGAAGTAATTGAAGATAGCGTAAAATCAAAAATATAAAAACTATGTCAACTGTATTATCAAAAGAAGAATTAGCAAAACAACTGACCACAATTGAAGGTTGGGAGTTAGTAGAAGGGAAGCTTCACACACAAATAGAATTTGAAAACTTCAAAGAAGCATTTAGCATGATGACGCGCATTGCTTTTGAAGCTGAAGCACTCAATCATCACCCTGAATGGACCAATGTTTATAATCAATTAGACATTAGCCTTTCTACACATGATGCAGGAGGAATCACACAAAAAGACATCGACTTAGCAAAACAAATCAGTACGTTGATTGGTTGGTGAATTGTTGAAAAATAATAACTTTAAACACATGAACTTAAACCCTCGAAAAGTTAATCTATTTCTACTCTTTAAGCTTCCATCTGCATTTTTCTGTGGAGTACGTTTAAAGCATATTGATTCTACTACTGCAAAAGTTAGTGTCAAACACCGTTGGATCAACCAAAATCCGTTTAAAAGTATGTACTTCGCCGTACAAGCAATGGCAGCTGAGTTGAGTACAGGAGCTCTTGTAATGCAGTCAATTCAAGCATCAGGTAAAAATATCTCTATGCTTGTTGCCGAAAATTCCTCTTCTTTTTCAAAAAAAGCAAAAGGAAAAATCACTTTTGTTTGTGAAGATGGCGAAGCAATATCCAAAGCCATTCAGCAAACTATCGCTACAAAAGAAGGACAAGAACAATGGATGAATGTCATTGGGACAGATGAAGCAGGTGATGAAGTATCTAGATTTAGTTTTAAATGGACGGTGAAAGTGAAATCTTGATTTTTTAAATTTTATAACGAAAAAATGAATTAAAGAGTAACAATTTATGAATATTTGTGACTGATAAAGCGAGGTTTCGATAAAATGGAATTAAAACCCTAAATTCAAGCCATGAGAAAAATACTATTACTTCTAGTTAGCTTTTTATGCTCAACAATTTTATTCGCTCAATACCAAGTTAGGGGAAGCATTGAAGACGAAGCCACCGGAGAAAAACTTGCCTTCGCACACGTAACCATCAATCAAACTTCAACCAAAGGAGGTATATCCGATATAGATGGAATTTTCAACCTAGAGAGCAAAGACAGTATTACAAGCATCCAAGTGAGTTACTTAGGTTTTGAGTCCAAGACTATCCGCGCTCCATTTCACGATTTTCTTTCAATTAAGTTAAATGCTTCTTCAGAACAACTCGCTGAGGTCATTGTAACGAATAAAGAAATTGAAAACCCTGCTTTAGCAATTATTCGTCAGGTCATTGCCAATAGAGATAGAAATAATCCTGAGAAAATGGGGGGTTTTCAATATACTTCCTATTCAAAAACTATTTTTAAAGATGAAACGCTAATAGAAAAGCGTGATTCCGTTCGCCAAGATTTCTACAAACGTGTAGCAGAAGAAGTAGATTTTAAGGATACGCTTAGTCCAACAGAAAGAGCGCTTAAAAATGGGGAACTGTATATTTTTATGATGGAATCTGTTAGTGAACGTAAATTTTTACCTCCTAGTCGATCTTTTGAAGAGGTTATAGCTACTCGTGTTTCAGGTTTTGAAAGACCTTATTTTGCTGTATTAGCCTCCGAAATTCAACCCTTTGGATTTTACAGAGAAAGCATCCCTTTATTAGAACAAAACTTTCTGAACCCAATTGCAAGAGGGAGTATAAACCGTTATGACTTCGTGTTGGAAGATACACTCGAAGATGGCGAGCACCTTATTCACATTATAAGTTTTCAACCAAAAACAGGGCGAAATTTTGATGGGTTAAAAGGTTTTATGCACGTACATACGAGTACCTACGCACTTCAAAACATTGTAGCCGAACCCTTTGATGAGATGATTGTTAGTTTGCGCATTCAGCAGAAATACAATCAATTAGATGAAGAAATGTGGTTTCCATCGCAGTTAAATTTTGAGATGAAAATGAACAATACCTCTCTCGAAGTTGATGGTAGGACTTATTTAGAAGATATAGAATTTATTCCTGATTTGCGCGCCCGTGATTTTTCTGAAGTTAGATTAACTTTTGATAAAGACGCGCCCAACAAAGACGAAATTTTTTGGGGAAAATACCGAAGAAATCCACTCTCAGAATTCGAAGAGAATACCTATAAATTCATGGATAGTATCGGAAATGAATTTAATTTAGATAGAGTTTTAGAGGTAGGCACTAAAATAGGAGAGGGAATGATTCCCATCAAAAAATTCGATATACCTATCAATAGGTTTTTTGGCTACAATAGATTTGAAGGATTTCGCTTAGGTGGTGGTTTATACACTAACGAAAAGATAAGTGAAAAACTTCGACTTGGCGGTTATTTTGCCTTCGGCTTTCGAGATAGTCAATGGAAATACGGTGGAGATTTTAGATGGGAATTGAATCGTAACAAAGACATGTATTTTGATTTATCCTACATGCACGATGTTCGTGAAATTGGGATGGCAGGGATGACAAGAAAACAAGTGATGGGTGGAGACCTGAGAGAATTCATTGCTTCAGATATGGATTTTGTTACTCAATACAGAACAGGCATTCGTGGTCGTGCCTTGAAATTTTTAACTTACAATGCTAGTTTTGTTAGAGAGGATATCAATCCACAATACGACTATATATTTATTGAAAACAATAGAGGAATAACTGACTATACCCATACTCAATTTCGACTTCAATTGAGGTATGCTTATGGAGAGCAAATCATGGATAATTTTAGGCAACGAATTAGTATGGGAACTACCAAACCTATATTCGCCTTAGATTATTCACGAGGTTTGCAAGATGTATGGGGCGGAGACTTCTCTTATTCTAAAGTTGAAGCTAGTTTAACACATAGTTTTTTTACCAAACAAGTAGGTAGAACAAGGTATCGCTTGCAAGCAGGTTTTGTTGATCAATTTTTACCCATAGGTTTATTATTCACAGGACAAGGTAGTTATGATGCGGATATTCCTGTGGTTATGTACGATACTTTTCAAACTATGTTGCCTTACGAATTTGTATCCGACAGGTATGCGCATTTATTTTTTACGCATGACTTAGGAAGTTTACTTTTCAAAACAAAAAAATTTAATCCGGGTCTAATTATCCACCACAATATGGGTTGGGGTGATATTCGTGAAGGTTTTGCTCATTCCGTTCCACTGAAATCATACGATCAAGTATTTATGGAATCAGGATTAGAAATAACAAGGATTGTAAAATTCACTTACCTTGATGCTTTTTACTTGGGATTAGGAGTTGGCGGATTTTATAGATATGGGGATTATTCTTTGGATAAATCAAGCGATAACTTTGCCTTAAAGTTTAATTTAACAGCAAGTTTCAATTAAAAAAAAAGAGAAGCCTGCAGTGCTTCTCTTTTTAAATAAACGAAGAAAGACTAAACTTCTTCTTGTTCCTCTTTAGCTTTTTTAGCTTCTTTCATTTCTTTAAGACGCTCCATTAAAGCACCTCCAATCCAATAAGGAATAATGGCGGTTAAAAAAATTAACAACCAAAATCCGATGGTCAAAATAGTTAAAAATGCTAAAAAACCTAAGTATTGCTGAAATTCAAACATGGTTACCGTATTTGTTTATGCAAATATAAAGATTAAGTTTTATTAAGTTTGCTTTAGAAGCAACAAAATATTCAAATTAATATAAGTTTTAGAAATCTACTAATGGACTTCACCTTTTTACAAGATAAGTAATCATATATAGCTCATTTAAAAACCCCGAACAAACTAACAATCGCTTAAGTTTACTTGAATGGCAAGTCCACCTTCAGAAGTTTCCTTGTACTTTTTATTCATATCTTGTGCGGTTTCCCACATGGTATTAATTACTTTATCTAAAGGAATTTTTGCTTTAGAAGCATCACTTTCCATGGCGATTTCAGCTGCATTGATGGCCTTAATAGCTCCCATTGCATTTCTCTCTATACAAGGAATTTGTACCAATCCACCAATAGGGTCGCATGTCAAACCTAAGTGATGTTCCATTGCAATTTCACTTGCCATAAGTACTTGCTCAGGAGTTCCTCCCATTACTTCTGTCAACGCACCTGCAGCCATAGCCGAAGAAACACCAATTTCTGCTTGACATCCTCCCATTGCTGCAGAAATTGTTGCTCCTTTTTTAAATAAAGAGCTAATTTCTCCTGCAACCAACATGAATTTCTTTAAGTCTTCAAAAGTAGCTTGGTGATTTTCAATAACCATATAATACATCATAACTGCCGGCATAGTTCCTGAACTTCCGTTGGTAGGCGAGGTAACAACTCTTCCAAGTGAAGCGTTGGTTTCATTTACAGAGATCGCAAAACAGCTAACCCATTGAAGAATCTGTCTAAAACGCACTTCTGTAGTTCTGATTGTTTCAAGCCATTCTTCGGGCGTAGTGTATTCTCCTAAATTATTAGCGAGCAGTTTTCTATTCATTTGAGCAGCGCGACGAGAAACATTCAAGCCTCCGGGAAGAATTCCGTCGGTATGACAACCTTCGTACATTGACTCAAGCATTACTTTCCAAATATCTTGAAGTCCTTCGTCAATTTCTTTATCGCTTCGTAAGGAACGTTCATTTTCTAGAACTATCTCAGAAATTGATTTATTTTCTTGTTGGCAATAAGCAAGAAGTTCAGCCGCTGTTTGAATAGGGAAGGGGAATGATTTAAAATCTTCTATGTTTTGTTTAGCGTTTTCCCGTTCTTCTGTCACAACAAAACCACCACCAATCGAATAAAAAGTTGAACTGAAGGTTGACGTATCTTTTAAAACAGCTTCATAAGTAATTGCATTTGGATGGAAATCTAAAAATTCTTGATGAAATACGATATCCTTTTCGTAATCAAAAACTACAAAAACCTCATTGTTGAGTTTTAACTGTTGTGTAGCTTTTATGAATTCAATTTCAGGATTGATGAGACTAGTATCCATAGTAACAGGATCATGACCTGTCAGACCAAGTACACTAGCAATGTCTGTTGCATGTCCTTTTCCTGTAAGTGAAAGTGACCCGTACAAATGAATTTTGATATGTTCAATTTGTTCAAAAATCCCCTCCGATTTTAGCTCCTCAATCCATCGTTGAGAAGCACGCCAAGGACCAAGTGTATGAGAACTAGAAGGCCCGACACCTATTTTAAGCATATCGAATACGCTGATACATTCAATTTTTTTCATACTAAGATTCCATCTTAAGAATACTGCAAATATCAACGAAAAATTCGGCTTTCAATTTGCATATTCAAAAAATATATCGAGTTCAATGAAAAATATTCAATTATGAATGTTTTTCTAAAGTCAGTTTTCTAAACTTTGACTTAAAGTTGAATTTAAACAAAGAGTTGAATTTATGCTTAACAAGCGTTAAAGTTTGGGCTTCGCTTGGAATTGAAGCTAATAGCTTTGTATTTTTAAATCAAAAATGAAAAGTTATGTGGACAAGTACAAATGTGAAGGAGAAACTCGATAAGCTACAGTCTAAATCAAATGAAGAATTAGTTCTTCAACAGGTGAAAGATTTTCTAGCTAAAGAGCGAGAAAAGGATGATGAGATTGAGGAACGTGTACTATCATCTGAAGGGGACAACGGTAACAAATTTAACTTTGACTTACTCGAAACAAATAGAATCTATCACATATCACAAATCGAAAAACTCTGTGTAGAATACAGACTTCGTTTTCTCGATGCAGGATTATATAAGAGTGATATTCCTTACGAGGGCATCCAAGAAATTAAAAACATAGAAAAAGCTCATGCTATAAAGCTAGAAGGTTTTCAGATGGTAGCTCCATCGAAACTATTTAAACTTGAAAACGCTGACGACCCATTGTTGTTTGCGCCCATAGGTAATGGTTACTATTATTTTATACACAAATGGGGAAATGATTTGGAGCCATTTCGAAAACTTCGCGTTTGGCCCTACAAAAATTTTGAAACATTCATGGTTACTATATTTGCGGTAAGTTTACTATTAACTTACTTGGTGCCAAAAGGTTTTTTTATGGATAAAAATTCTGCTACTGAATTCTTTTTGTTGTTCCTCTTTATGATTAAATGGGTGGGTGGGATTTGCCTTTATTACGGATTTGCCAAAGGTAAAAATTTCAATACAGCAATTTGGCGAAGCAAATATTTTAATGCCTAACAAAATATAAATCGCCTTTAGGCGATTTTTTTATGCTTAAAAACTTTATTTCAGAGGTTTCACAGCACAGCTTTTAGTATTTATTTCTTCAATAATGTTACTTTTGCAGACTTTAGAAGTCATAATTTATAGTTTAATAATTCAAAAATAAAAATGGAAAGAACAGATTTAGTTGACATTGCTAATCAATTTGGAAGCCCGGTTTATGTGTATGATAGTGAAAAAATGATACATCAATATAAACGTTTAACAAATGCTTTCAAAAAGGTGAAACATTTACGTTTGCACTATGCGGTTAAAGCATTGTCTAATATTTCAGTTCTGAAATTGTTTAATGAATTAGGAAGCGGTTTAGATACCGTATCAATTCAAGAAGTTAGACTTGGTTTAGCAGCAGGCGTTCCTGCCGAAAAAATCATCTATACACCCAACGGTGTTTCTGTTGAAGAGCTAGAAGAAGCAGTAAAACTTGGTGTTCAAATCAATATAGATAACCTAATTGTGTTGGAGCAATTTGGTGC
>SKIG01000100.1 GCA_007116535.1 Psychroflexus sp. | reverse complement strand
TAATCACCATCAAACTCATCGAATGCTTCTTTAATACTATCACTTGTAGCTTCTAAGAAATACTCATGGATTTCTTCTTGTTGGTCTTCGTCTAGAATCTCGTCAATCCAATAATTGATACGAAGTTTGGTGCCGCTATACACAATAGCTTCCATTTCTTCAATTAATTCAGCCATGGTCAAACCTTTGCTGCTTGCAATGTCAGTAAGCGGTAATTTTCTATCAATGTTTTGGATAATATAAAGCTTATTGCTACTGTTTGCGCCTGTACTTTTTACAACTAAATCATCAGGTCGGAAAATATCATTGTCTTCCACATAGTTAGCAATCATATCTACAAATTGCTTCCCAAATTTCTTTGCTTTTCCTTCTCCAACTCCATGAATATTGACAAGCTCTTCCATGGTGATTGGGTATTTCAGCGCCATGTCTTCTAAGGAAGGATCTTGAAAAATTACGAAAGGAGGTAAGCCCTTTTGAGTAGCAACTTTTTTTCTGAGTTGCTTCAACATTTTTAGTAGTTGCTCGTCGCTACCAGCGCTTTGCTTGACACTACTAGTTCCAGAATTCTGTGAGAAATCATGGTCTTCGCGCATCATAAAAGAAGTAGGATTTTTCACAAATTCCTCTCCTTTAGGAGTGATTTTTACAACTCCATAGCTTTCAATTTCTTTATGAAGTAACCCATTAACGATTACTTGGCGAGTAAGTGCCATCCAGAATTCTTTGCTTTTATCTTTTCCAATACCAAAAACTACGGATTCATCAGTGCCGTGAGATTTGATGAGGGCGTTGACTTTTCCGGTTAAGGTATTGACAATTTCCTTGATTTTATAAAGCTGATTTGTCTTGCGAACAGTTTCAATAAGTGTAACAACATCATCTTTGGCTTCAGCTTGTTTTTTCTGATAACGGACATTATCATCCATATCGCCACCATCACCTGTTTCATTGTCGAATTCTTCACCAAAATAATGAAGTATAAACTTTCTTCTCGAGATTGAGCTTTCCGCAAAAGCTACAATGACTTGTAGAAGTGCATGTCCAATTTCTTGTTCAGCTACCGGTTTGCCACTCATAAATTTTTCGAGTTTTTCTACATCTTTATATGAGTAAAAAGCAAGGCAGTGTCCTTCGCCACCATCTCTTCCTGCACGACCTGTTTCTTGGTAATAAGATTCGATACTTTTTGTAATATCATTATGAATAACAAAACGTACATCAGGTTTGTCTATTCCCATTCCAAAGGCAATAGTAGCTACAACCACATCAGCATCTTCCATCAAAAACATGTCTTGGTGGTTGGCGCGAGTTTTAGCATCTAGACCCGCATGATAGGGAATAGCTTTAATACCGTTTACTTGCAATGTTTGCGATAACTCTTCTACTCGTTTTCTGCTTAAACAATAAATAATACCTCTCTTACCTTCATTTTGTTTTACAAATTTGATGATATCAGAGTCAATTTGGTCTGTTTTTGGTCGTATTTCGTAGTATAAGTTTGGTCTATTAAAAGAAGCCTTAAAGGTATTAGGCTCTTTCATTGCTAGGTTCTTGATAATATCTTCTTGAACCTTTGGTGTTGCAGTTGCAGTAAGTCCAATAATTGGAATATTATCTCCAATTCTAGCAATTATTTTTTTTAGATTCCTATATTCAGGTCTAAAATCATGTCCCCATTCAGAAATACAGTGGGCTTCGTCAATAGCTAAAAAAGATATGTTCTGAAGTTTCAAAAAGTCAATGTATTCGTCTTTAGTAAGGGATTCGGGTGCTACATATAATAATTTAGTGATTCCATTTTCGATATCACTTTTTACTTGCTTAATTTGTGTTTTGTTAAATGAAGAGTTAAGGACATGAGCAACTCCGTTTTCGTTAGAAAGACTACGAATTGCATCAACCTGATTTTTCATTAAAGCAATTAAAGGCGAAACAACAATAGCTGTTCCTTCTTTGATAAGTGCGGGAAGCTGATAACAGAGAGATTTCCCTCCTCCTGTTGGCATAATGACAAAGGTGTCTTTACCGTTCAAAACGCTTTTAACCACTTCTTCCTGTAAACCTTTGAATTCACTGAATCCAAAATATTTCTTAAGCTCCTGATGTAAATTGATTTGTGCCAATTTTATATAATCTTAATTTATGTTTTAACTACATTTGCAATTCTAAAAGTACAACTTTTTTTTGGGGCGACCAAAAGCGAAAATAATAATTTTTATGACAAAAGATAAAATAATTGATTTAGCAAAGAAAACTATTGTTACCCAAGCCAATTCGATAGCTCATTTGGAAAACCTTCTTACGACTGATTTTTCTGATGCAATTTCAAGTATATATAATTCAAATGGTCGAGTAGTAATCACAGGTATTGGTAAGAGTGCTATTATTGCAAACAAAATTGTTGCTACACTAAATTCTACAGGAACTCCCGCCATTTTTATGCACGCCGCTGATGCAATTCACGGTGATTTAGGAACCATTCTTTCGGATGATATCGTTATTTGTATTTCTAAAAGTGGAAATACACCCGAAATAAAAGTTTTAGTTCCGTTGATTAAGAATTTCAAAAACAAATTAATAGCAATTACAGGAAATGATAAATCTTTCTTAGCTACGCAAGCAGATTATGTGCTTAATACCTTTGTAGAAAAAGAGGCGTGCCCTAACAATCTTGCTCCTACCGCTAGTACCACGGCACAACTTGTAATGGGGGATGCTCTTGCGGTTTGCTTGCTCAAAATGCGTGGTTTTTCTAGCCAAGATTTTGCTCGTTTCCATCCTGGAGGAGCGCTTGGCAAAACTTTGTATCTAAAAGTGAAAGATATCACCATACAAAATATGAAACCTATGGTGTCTCCTGACGCAAATATTCAGGAAGTAATTATAGTGATTTCTGAAAATATGTTAGGTGCAACAGTAGTTCTTGATAATGAAAAAATTATTGGAGTGATAACAGATGGCGACATAAGACGTATGCTTAAAAATAATGCTGATTTTTCACATTTAAAAGCCAAAGACATTATGTCGAAAAATCCTAAAACCGTAGCAAGCGATGCATTAGCAATTGAAGCTATGGAACTGATGGAGAAAAATGACATTACTCAACTTATTGCCGAAGAAAATGGTGTTTACAATGGGATTGTTCACATTCATAATTTAGTAAAAGAAGGAATTATTTAATGGCAAAACTAACCCAGAAACACCCTGATGAAATGTCTTTCTTGGATCACTTAGAAGATTTAAGATGGCACTTAATCCGTTCAACTGTAGCGGTGGTTATAGCTGCATTTGCGGCATTTATTGCCAAAGGATTTATTTTTGATGTAATTATTTTCGGACCAAAAAGTACCGACTTCCCAACTTACCGTGCATTGTGTAATTTGGCAACAACTTTGGGGTTTGATGAAAGCTTTTGTTTATCGGAATTTCCTTTTATTATTCAAAGTAGGGAAGTGGCAGGTCAATTCTCTGCTCACATTTGGGTGTCAATTACAGCAGGTTTTATAGTCGCTTTTCCTTACATTATTTATCAATTTTGGAAATTTCTTTCTCCCGGACTTTACGAGCACGAACGCAAAAATGCTAAGTGGTTTATTTTTGCTAGTTCAATGTTGTTTTTTACAGGAGTTTTGTTTGGTTATTATGTGATTACTCCTCTGTCTATCAACTTCTTAGGGAATTACCAAGTGAGTTCGGTTGTGTCAAATGAATTTGATTTAGATAGTTACATAGGCTTGGTACGTGCATGCGTTATCGCCTGTGGATTGATTTTTGTATTACCGATTATCATATACTTCCTGTCTAAATTAGGTTTAGTAGATCCGCCATTTTTAAGAAAAAATAGAAAATACGCTATTGTATTAATACTTATACTTTCTGCAATCATTACTCCGCCTGATGTGGCTAGCCAAATTATTGTGGCGATACCTGTGTTAGTTTTGT
This sequence comes from Psychroflexus sp., assembly GCA_007116535.1. Taxonomy (GTDB): domain Bacteria; phylum Bacteroidota; class Bacteroidia; order Flavobacteriales; family Flavobacteriaceae; genus Psychroflexus. The sequence goes on along the minus strand of SKIG01000100.1, from coordinate 3,058 downwards.
ATGAAGTCAGTATTTTTATATCCAAAATTGTTGTTAAGAGAGATCAAAAGAAAAAGAAAACTAAAGTTGCATGAAAGATTTAGTGGAAGAGTTTGGTGCTTACCGAGCTAGAATGAATGAAAAAATTGTCAACGATGAAAATAAAGTACTCAAGCGTATTTTTAACCTTGATACTAATTCATTTGCTGAAGGGGCATTAGATAAAGGAACAAAAGAGCTACTTGGTTTAGTAGCCTCATTGGTTTTGCGATGTGATGATTGTGTAAAGTATCACCTAGAAGCCTCCCATAAAGAAGGTTATACAAGAGAACAAGTTGTCGAGGTGTTGAGTATTGGTACGCTTGTTGGGGGTACAATTGTTATTCCACATCTCCGAAGAGCTTATAAATATTGGGAAGCAATAGAAGAAAAATACGGTAAAAATGTCAAATAAACCTATCAAATTAAGCGCACACCAACTTATTAAAGAGTATAAAGGGGTGAAGGTAGTAAAAGGTGTTTCTTTGGAAGTAAACCAAGGAGAAATTGTTGGTTTATTAGGACCAAATGGAGCAGGAAAAACTACTAGCTTTTATATGATTGTTGGCTTGGTTAAGCCTACCAAAGGTCAGATTTTCCTCAACGAGATGGAGATTACTAAATTTCCTATGTACAAACGCGCTCAAAACGGAATAGGTTATTTAGCCCAAGAAGCTTCAATATTTAGGAAATTAAGTATCGAAGAGAATATTATGAGTGTTCTTGAATTGACGAAACTAAGCAAGAAAGAACGCCAAATGAAGGTAGATAGTCTGATTGATGAATTTGGTTTAGGTCACATTAGAAATAACCGAGGAGACCTTTTGTCGGGAGGTGAAAGAAGAAGAACCGAAATTGCCCGCGCTTTAGCTACCGACCCAAATTTTATTCTTTTAGATGAACCTTTTGCGGGTGTCGACCCTGTTGCAGTAGAAGATATTCAGAAAATTGTTGCCCAACTTAAAAATAAGAATATTGGAATTTTAATTACCGACCACAACGTGCAAGAAACTCTAGCTATTACAGATAGAACTTACTTGATGTTTGAAGGAAATATTCTAAAACACGGAAAGCCTGAAGAACTTGCAGAGGATGAAATGGTACGAAAAGTATACCTAGGACAGAATTTTGAACTTAGAAAGAAAAAGCTTTTTAATTAGTAAGCCATTCCTTAAATTTTCTAACTCGGTCTCTACTTACCAGAATAATTTCTTGAGTATTCACTTGTAAGTTTATTTTTAGGCGATTACTCGCATAGCTATCATATCCTGAAATGTATTTCTTATGAAGAATATACTGCCGACTTACACGAAAAAAAAGTTCAGGATCTAAGTCTTGCATTAGCTTATCTAAAGAGTCATCTAATGCAAATGATCGATTTTGTTTGTTAATAACAAAACTAGCTTTATCTTGACTATTGAAATAAATGATATCATCCATAGCTAAAAGTTTAATTTTCGTGCCAACTCTTACTAATAGATTTGAATTATAATTAGGCTTGCTTCTTTCAAGGTTTAACTGTTGCAAAATAGCTTTCATTGTTTGAGAAGATAAACTAATCTTTTGCTCCAGCTTTTCAATAGCAACTTTGAGTTCTTTTTTTACAACAGGTTTCAAAAGGTAATCTACGCTATTTAGTTTGAAAGCTTTTATGGCATACTGATCGTAAGCAGTCGTAAATATGATAGGAATTTTGCATTCTACTTCATTGAAAATATCAAATGAAGTACCATCCCCCAATTGAATATCTGCTAAAATGAAATCAAGCTTAGGTTGTTTTTTCAATAGCTCAATACCTTGACCAACCGAAGCTACTTTTGCAACACAATAAACATTCAATTCTGTAAGAATTCGTTCTAATCTTCTTGCAGAAGCAGGTTCATCTTCTATAATTAAAGTTTGCAACATACCTTATTTTTCTAACTCAATTAGAGGAAGATTAACTACAAATGTAGTATTTGTTTTTTCAATTGAAATTTCTTTTCCTGTTAACTGAAGATATTGTTGGTTAATATTATTGAGACCTACTTTTGTTGAAAAAGTATGACTCTTTTTACGATTCCCTTTATTTTTTACAATTAATTCTTCATTTTCGATATGTAATGAAATGTGTAGTGGCGAAGATTCACTAACTTCATTATGTTTGAAGATATTTTCTAAAAGTAATTGAAGTGAAAGCGGGACTAATACCCAATTACTTCCTTTCGAAATACCTTGAATGTTGAAATTGATACCTTTTTCAAATCGTTTTGTCATGAGTTGAAGGTAACTTTGAGCAAAGCTCATTTCTTCATCTAAGCTTACTAATTTTTGATCTTTTTGTTGAATTACACCTATATACTTGTGCAAGTTCATTAGTGAATGAAACTGCCTTTTCTTTGTCTTCTTCAATCAAAGAAGTCAGTACTTGTAAGTTGTTGAATAAAAAATGAGGGTCGAGTTGTTGCTTTAATGAACTAATTTCATTTTGTTGCTTTAAATTTAATAGCTCTAATTCTCTTTTTTTAGCTTCTTTTAAAGCAATATAAAAATATACCAAATGATAAATAAGTGTTATAATGAAAGCTATCATCATAGAGAATACATAGTTTGCTACGGTTTCAGCGGCTTTAAATTCACTGAAAGTGTATCCCAAGATTACTGTAAAATGAATTACTCTCGCCAAGAAAAAAGCTAAAGTAGATACTACCACCGACCCTATGACTCCCATAATAGCTAATTTTTTTGGAACTTCATCCCAAGAAAAATAGCTATATAAAACACCAAAAAAAATAATATTTGCCAAACCAATACATAAGGCATATACAAAATTGATACTAAAAGGTACATAGTCAAATAGAAAGTTTCTGTCCCAACCTAGAGCAGCTACATTTATTAAATGTATGACACCTGCAATACCAAAACACAGTAGTACATAATATAAAACTCGCTTTTTCATTTGAAGTAAATTTAAGAATTTTCAACAAAGAAAAGCTACAAGAAGAGCTACAAAAAATAAATTACGACGATTGGTGATAAAAGTGAGATGAGTCGTTTGTTT
>SKIG01000162.1 GCA_007116535.1 Psychroflexus sp. | reverse complement strand
TTACGACTGTTTTTTTGATTTTATCATCATTTCAAGCATATCCCACATTTCTTCGGGAACCATTTCGAGTAAGTTGAATTGCCCTGCTCCCTTTAGCCATTCACCACCATCGATGGTAATGACTTCTCCGTTTAAATAATGAGAGAAATCTGAAACTAAGTACGCAGCGAGATTGGCTAACTCTTGGTGGTCGCCTACTCTTTTTAGTGGTACTTTTTTAGCAAGATCGAATTTTTCTTTCAAGTCTCCCGGAAGCAGTCTATCCCAAGCCCCTTTGGTGGGGAATGGCCCTGGCGCAATAGCATTAAATCGAATTCCATACTTTGCCCATTCTACAGCAAGTGAGCGAGTCATCGCTAAGACACCTGCTTTGGCAGTAGCACTTGGCACTACGTAAGCCGAGCCTGTCCAAGCATAGGTAGTCACTATATTCAGTACTGTTCGCTCAGATTGTTTTTTGTCTATCCAATATTTACCTAAAGCCAACGTACAATTCTTGGTGCCTTTTAGCACAATATCGATGATAGTATCAAAAGCATTACTTGAAAGTCGTTCGGTTGGGGAAATGAAATTACCCGCCGCATTATTCAGAAGTACATGTATTTCTCCTAGTGAAGCGTGAGCTTGCTCAAGCATTTTCTCTACTTCTTCGTAATGTCTTACATCACACTGAAGTGGGACACATTTCCCACCAGTTTCTTCTTCTAATTCGGCTGCTGCTTTTTGAAGTTTTTCTAAGTTACGAGAGGTAATAACTACCGATGCTCCTAATTCTAAAAAGTAACGAGTCATAGAAAGTCCTAATCCGCTTCCTCCTCCTGTTACGACAATATTTTTCCCTTTTAATGCATCATCACGAAGCATTTTTGCTTTGAAATCCATAGATTAATAATTTGCTTAAAAGTAAACATTTTGCTTTTTGTACAAAGTGATTTTATGAATTTATTATGTATGCATAGTATTTTTATAAATAAAAAAACCTCAGCTCGAAAACGAACTGAGGTTATTCATTAGAATATTAATGTCTTATAATTCTAAAGCTTTCTTGACATCGCCATTCATTAATAATTCAACGGGATTTTCAAGAGCTTTTTTGATTTCTACTAAGAATCCAACAGACTCACGACCATCAATAATTCGGTGGTCATACGAAAGTGCCAAATACATCATTGGTAAAATAACTACTTTACCATCTACAGCCATTGGACGCTCTACAATATTGTGCATTCCTAAAATACCACTTTGAGGAGGATTGATGATTGGTGTAGACATCATGGAACCAAAGACACCTCCATTAGAAATAGTAAAGGTTCCTCCTGTCATTTCATCTACAGTAATTTTACCGTCACGAGCACGAAGGGCTAAACGCTTTACTTCTTGCTCTACTCCTCTGAAACTTAAGTTTTCGGCATTTCGGATAACAGGAACCATCAATCCTTTTGGTCCTGAAACAGCAATACTGATGTCTTTATAATCGTAAGTTATCATTTCTTTACCGTCGATCATCGAATTTACCGCAGGATATTCATCCAAAGCACGAACAACAGCCAATGTAAAGAAAGACATAAATCCAAGTCCAACACCGTGACGTTCCTTGAATTCTTCTTTGTATTGGTTACGTAAGTCAAAAATTGGCTTCATATTTACCTCGTTAAAGGTAGTTAACATGGCCGTTTCGTTTTTAGCACTCACCAAGCGTTCTGCAACTTTTCTTCGTAACATAGAAAGCTTAGAACGTTTTTCGCTTCGTTTTCCTGGACCAGGAGTTCCCATAGAAGGTTTTCCTTGAGCTTTTACCGCATCTTGCTTTGTGATTCTACCATCACGACCTGTTCCTTGAACATCTTTGGCGTCGATTCCTTTTTCATCCAAGGTTTTCTTAGCCGCGGGAGAAGGAGTTCCTGAAGCATAGCTCTTGGCCTCCCCTTCCCCCTCCGAAGGAGGGATTTCTTTTGACTCTTGCGAAGACTTATCTTTCTTCTCTTCTTTTGGTGCTTCTTCTTTAGAAGAATCTTCTTTCTTCTCTTCTTTTTTATCTCCTGATGGGGCTTCAGCATCTGTGTCTATCAAGCAAACTACTTGACCTACCTCAACTACATCGCCTTCTTCAGCTTTCAACGTAATAACACCACTTGCTTCAGCAGGAAGTTCCAAGGTAGCTTTATCGCTATCTACTTCTGCAATTGCCTGATCTTTTTCAACGTAGTCGCCATCTTGGACTAACCATTCTGCGATTTCTACTTCGCTAATTGACTCGCCCGGTGAAGGGACTTTCATTTCTAAAACCATATGATTTAGGATTTGGTATTTTTAAGTTTATTCTTTTTGTAATTCAATATATTATTGTTTTTGGTCTTGTCAAAAACATAATCAATAATTTCGTCGTGTCTCTTTTGGAATCGAGCAGCACTTCCCGCAGCAGGAGAGCTGTACAAGCGTCCGCTACAAACTCTGAAATTTCTCGTTGGTTCATACTGTAACAAGAAATGCGTATAAGCTCCCATATTCATCGGCTCTTCTTGAGCAAATACTATATCGTCTGCATTTTTGTATTTCGCAATAATTACATCTAATTCATCATCAGGAATCGGAAATAATTGTTCTACTCTTACTAAAGCTACGTCGTTTCTTCCCTCCTCTTCTTTTCGTTTAAGTAAATCATAGTAAAACTTACCTGAAACAAAAACTAGTGTTTTAACTTCCTTTACATTTGCCGAAGCATCATCAATAACTGGCATGAAAGTTCCGTTGGCCAAATCTTCCTTAGTCGAAAGTACTTTTGGATGACGAAGTAAGCTCTTAGGTGTAAATACCACCAATGGCTTTCTGAAATTAATCTTCACTTGGCGTCTCAACAAATGATATAAGTTAGCTGGCGTAGTACAATTCGCAACATACATATTGTCTTTCGCACAAAGTTGAAGGTAACGCTCAATTCGAGCTGAGGAGTGTTCAGGTCCTTGACCTTCGTAACCGTGTGGAAGTAACATTACCAAACCATTTTGAGTTTTCCACTTATCTTCCGCAGAAGAAATGTACTGATCAATCATGATTTGAGCTCCGTTACTGAAATCACCAAATTGCGCTTCCCAAATAGTTAGTGTCTTTGGACTTGCCATAGCATAACCATAGTCAAATCCAACAACGGCATATTCAGAAAGTAAGGAGTTGTATATGTAGAACTTAGCTTGATCTTCAGAAATATGGTCGTGTAAGATTACTTCTTCTTCGCTATCTTCTACTTTTATTACAGCGTGACGGTGAGAGAAAGTTCCTCGTTCTACATCTTGTCCTGAAATACGTACATCATGCCCTTCTTTAAGTAAAGTTGCATAAGCTAGTAGCTCTCCCATTGCCCAATCTAGTTGATTACTTTCGAAGAACATTTTCTTGCGATTATCAATAAGTCGTGCTGTTTTTTTGAGGAATTTTTTATCCTTAGGTAAAGTTGTGATGGCTTCTGCAAGCTTGCTCAATTCATCCAAGTCAAAAGTAGTATCTACGGGCTGAAGCATGTCTGCAACATTTCCATACTCGTAACCACTCCACTCTTCTTGAAGAATAGGGGTAATCACTGTATTACTTTCTTTTTTTGAACTCTCAAAAGAATCTTCTAATTTAGCTTTGTAGTTTTTCTCTAATTCATCTACAAAAGCTTGGTCTATTTCGCCTTCACTAATAAGTTGTTTAGCATAGATATCTCTTGGGTTATCATGCTTAGCAATAGCTTTATATAATTTAGGTTGTGTAATACGTGGTTCATCACCTTCGTTATGTCCGTATTTTCTGTAACCAAGCAAGTCGATAAACACATCTTTTCCGAAAGTCATTCGGTAGTCTAAAGCAAATTCCATTGCATGAACAACTGCTTCTGCATCATCTGCATTTACGTGCAATACAGGCGACAAAGTAACTTTACCTACATCGGTACAATAAGTTGATGAACGTCCATCAATATAATTCGTTGTAAAACCAATTTGGTTATTGACCACAATATGGATTGTTCCTTGTGTTTTGTAGCCATCTAATTGCGCCATTTGTACAATTTCGTAAGCAATTCCTTGCCCTGAAATCGCTGCATCTCCATGAACTACAATAGGTAACACATTTTGTTCTTGCCCAAGGTGATGGTCGTCTTGTTTTGCACGCGCAATTCCTTGCACTACTGCTCCAACAGTTTCTAAATGCGAAGGATTGGGCGCAATATTTAAGTTAATTTCTTTTCCTGAGTCTGTTTTTCTGATAGAAGTCCAACCAAGGTGGTATTTTACATCACCATCGAAGCCTTCAACATCATAGTCTTTTCCTTCAAATTCATTGAAAATGTCTTTGGTGTCTTTCCCAAAGATGTTTGCTAGGGTGTTTAGGCGACCTCTGTGAGCCATTCCCATTACAAATTCTTGCACACCTCTGTCTGCAGCACCTTCAATTAGCGCATCTAGTGCGGGAATCAAACTTTCATTTCCTTCGAGTGAAAAACGCTTTTGACCGACAAAGCTCTTGTGCAAGAAAGTTTCAAATGAAACAGCCTCGTTTAGCTTACGCAAAATATTCTTTTTCTTTTCAGAAGAAAAATTGGGTTGGTTTTGGTTGTGGTAGATTTTGTTATGAATCCACTCCACTTCCTCAGGTTTTCTGATATAAGCGAACTCAACTCCAATTGAATCGCAGAACACATTTTCTAAAAAGTCAATAATTTTCTTCAAAGATGCTTTCCCTATACCAACAAGCTCTCCTGCTTCAAACTCTGTTGAAAGATCATCGTTTGAAAGCCCAAAGTTTTGAATATCCAAATTTGGCGTGTAGGTTCTCCTGTCTCGAACAGGATTTGTTTTGGTGAACAAATGTCCACGATGACGGTAAGCATCAATCAAGTTAATTACTTGGAATTCCTTGCGCAGATTTTCAGGAATTGCCACCGATTGTGTTTCTTGAAAAGCAGGGTGCGTCACTTCAATTGTTTCAACAAGCTGCTCGCCTTGGTTTGCAAAGTCGAAACCTTGAAAAAATGCACGCCAACTTGGCTCAATGCTATCAGGGTTTTGTAAATATTGATTGTATAAATCTGCTAAGTACGATGGGTGTATCGCGTTAAGAAAAGAAAATTGGTCCATAGTAGGAAAAAACGATTTCTAATTTGAATCGCAAATTTACAACTTTAACAGCATTTAGCTGTTAATTATTTCCAATATTCTAAGCTAACAAGCGAATTTTCAGAATTCTAAAAATATGTGTGTTAAAATTCATTTTTTAGGAATTTAAGCGAATAAAAATTTAATAAATCACATTTTTATACAAAAAAAGATGTCTAGAAATACTATTTGAAGCAATCAAAATTGGCTAAACTCAATCGTTTTAGATTGTGATTTTAAAGTCACCTACAAACCGAACATACAGAAAGGATTTTTTTGCTTTCCTCTTTGTATAAATTGAGTTTGTAATCATTTAGCATTAGAATCAAAAAATCGCCTAAGTTTAAGAATCAAAACTAAATGTAAGCATTTGAACCATTTAAACATTGCTCCAAATAATCTTCAAAACAAACTAATTATCAGAATATCTTATAATGATTTTTATCTACTCATAACTCGCTATCAGAAAAGGTAAATGGTTCAAAAAACTCTGTAAAAAAAATTGACCCACAACAGAAACAACAGATTCAATGAAATAGCAATTTGTAATTGCGTAATTGCCTGCCTGCATGCGCTAGTCAGGCAGGAATTAATCCCGAGAAACGCAGTGAACAGGAAACAATAGTAGCCATAGTATCCATAGTAGCAACAGCAACCACAGTAACCAAAACAATCAACAGAAATTTCTGAATATTTTGTAACATTGCTAAAACTTTCACAACTAATAAACTAAAACAAACTTTATGACCAAAAAATTTATCTCACTCGAATGGAAACAATTCAAACGTTCCGCTGCATTTGAAAAAAGCCTTGCCATAAAAATTATGATGGTTTTTGGGGCGCTTTACTTTTCAGTTCTTTTCTTATTTTTGGGAGCAGGTGCCTACTTTATGGTTAGAGAAGCCGTTCCGGAAAAAGACCCTTTTCTTATAGTCAATGAATACTTGATTTATTGGATTTTAGCCGAATTAGCAGCGCGGTTTTTCTTGCAACAACTACCTGTGATGCAAATTAAATCATATCTTTTACTAAACCTTAAGCGAAAAACCGTAGTCCGCTACTTACTTAACAAAACAGCAGTACATTTTTTTAACTTTCTTCCCTTGTTTTTCTTTGCTCCATTTTCGGCAGTCCTTATTTACAAAGGTTATAGCATTACGGGCGTACTAAGTTGGTTTGTAGCGAGTATATTTATCACACAAATTATCAATTTTGTTAACTTTCTCATCAATAAAACAAACCTATATTTCTACGGAATTTTAGCTTTGATTGCTTCAATTTTCATCCTCAGACGTTACGAAATTTTTGATGCACTTAGTTATTCAGAGGCTATTTTTTCTTCATTCTACAACGAGCCATATTGGACCTTAATCCCAATAGCAATTGCCATAGCCTTCTATTTTCAAAATGAAAAAATGATTATCAATCAGTTTTACCTCGATGGCATCATCAGTAAAAAAACAGAAAAAGTGGAAACCAAGGAACTCGGATGGCTCAACCGCTTTGGAAGCACAGCTCCTTTCCTTAAAAACGACATTCGACTAATTTGGCGAAACGTGCGCCCAAGACAAGTAGTTCTAACATCAGTTTTCTTTCTTTTCTATGGTTTGTTCTTTTTTACCATGGACATTTACAAGGATAATTTTTTTATTACCTCCTTTGCTGCAATCTTCATCACAGGCGGATTCCTCCTCACCTTTGGCGCCTACGTACCTTCTTGGGATAGGGAATATTACAAGCTGATGATGAGCCAAAATATCCCTTACCGACAATACCTCGAATCCAAGTGGTTGCTTATTACAACAGGAGTCGTTATATCTACTATTCTCAGCGTTCCTTACATCTATTTTGGGTATAAAATCTACGCAGTCATCGTTGCGGGAGGCCTATTTAATATTGG